>NZ_DIEJ01000279.1:0-43485 GCF_002418565.1 Achromobacter sp. UBA5777
GGAAGTCCGGAGCGAAGGCTCCGGACCGCAATCGTAGCCCCGCGCGTCCCAGGCCGCCGCCGCGCCGGGCGTCAATAGAACGCCGCCGGCGCGTCAAACGAACCACGAAGAACGTCCAAAGAACCAAGCCGAGCATAAGAAGCCCATCGGAAGGAAAGACGACTCACCGCCGCGACCGCAGCAACCAGCAAGCCGCCCCACCAATCACGACGGCAGCGGCAACGAGCGAAGTACTAGGCTGATTCACCGCCATCTTGGTGTACATGCTCCGACGACCAACCTGCTGCTCGGCGGAATGCGACCCGCCGCCTTCATACAGCGAATCAGATCCGCCGTCAGCCACCGCGCCACCGCGCTGCTGCCGAAACAGCCATCCAGCCATACGGTCCGCCAGCCCCGGCATATTCTGACCCAGCGTAGAAATAGCCCGCGACGCGCTCCCCACGTACAAATCCCGCGTCGGATGCTCCGCCGCGTGCAGAATCGCATCAGCCACCGCCTCAGGCGCATACACCGGCGCCGGCAGGCTAGGCTGAACGTCCATATAGTTGCGCGCGTGCGAAGTAAACCCCGTCGCGATCGACGCCGGCTTGATCAACGTCACCGACACCGGCGCCCCTTCTTCACGAAGCTCCATCCGTAACGCATCCGTAAACCCCTTCACCGCATGCTTGGCCGCTGAATATGCCCCCTGCAGCGGCACAGCCCGATCCGACACCTCGCTGCCCACATTGATCAACGCACCGCCACTTGCCTTCATGTGCCGCACCGCCACCATCGACCCGTACACCACGCCCCAGTAATCCGTATCGAACAGCTTGCGCTGATCCTCAACCGGCACCGACTCCAGCGTTCCAAAAATCGAAACGCCCGCGTTGTTCACCCACGTATCAACCCGCCCATAACTATCAATCGCGCGTTCCAGAATACGATCGTGATCGTCCTGCACACCCACATCCGCAACCACGCTGATCGCCGATCCGCCGCCGCGCACGATATCGTTCAGCACGCTATTCAGCCCGTTTTCCTGGCGTCCCACCAATACCACCTTCGCCCCGCGTTCAGCCGCCATCTTCGCTGTCGCCGCGCCGATGCCGCTGCTCGCGCCCGTAATCACCATCACCTGCTCACGTAGCGGTTTCAGTTTCAATTTCATTGAGTGCTCCCGGTTGCCAACGCGGAAATCGCGCTGCGAATCGGGCCAGCAATCCCCATTCCTGAAACGCGCCCCGAACGCCACCCCGTCCGCATCCGCCCCTTCTGCGCGACGCCGCTCCCGCGCCCGCCACGCCAGCGATCCCAACGCCATCCCAAGTCCGAACGCCCCATACACCAACACCAGCGCCAACGTGCTCAGCCGATGCTCGAACCCCGGGGTCAGGCGCTGCGGCGTCGCGCGATAGTCAACCAGGCACGCGATCGCCGCCGCCGTCAGCCCCGCCGCCACTGCCGGCCCCGTGCGATAAGTCGCCGGCATCCCCTGCGTGCCCCGCGCATGCAGCACCCCCCAGAACACCGCCGCCGAATGGTGAATCGCATAGCCGGTTGCCGTATGCCGCCATGTCGGCGCATCGGCGTGCAACGCCGGTCGTCCCCATATCCAGTGGCTGGTCGAATTGGTGGGCGCCGTCCAACTGTCGGCCTCCTTGCGGCCCGCAACCGCCAATACCAGCGTCGACAGCACACTGGCGGCGGATCCACTGATTGCGCCCTCGCGCAACGCCGTGAGCCATGGGTTCATGAGCATTCCTTGTGATAGTCGACGGGCACGGAGCTTGCGGCGCCCGACATCGCAACGGCGGCGCGGCGTTCCCGCAACCGCCAGGGAGAATCGCATTGAGGATCTTGTTGACCGGAGCAAGCGGTTTTATCGGCGGCAGTCTTGCACGCGCCTTGCTGGCCGAGGGACACACCCTTGTGTGCCCCGTGCGCCGCATGCCAACCGGCAACGCCATGCCCGACGCAACTTTCATACCCATGGAGTTCGGCAACGCCCAGTCCGAGGACAACTGGATGCCGCTGCTTGAAAACATCGACGCCGTCATCAACACCGTCGGCATCTTTCGCGAGCGACAGGCCGGGGATTTTGCCGCCGTGCACGTGCGCGCGCCACAGGCTCTGTTCCGCGCCGCCCAGCGGCAGAACGTCCGATGCGTGATCCAGTTCTCGGCGCTGGGGGCCGATGACGACGCCGCCAGTGACTTTCACCTCAGCAAGCGGGCAGCCGACGACGCCCTGCGCCTGGCCAACCTACCCGCTGCGATCATCCAGCCTTCCCTGGTTTACGGACCTGGCGGCGCCAGCGCCTCGCTCTTTAACCGGCTTGCCGTACTGCCCTCGGTGCCGCTGCCCGGCGGCGGGCGGCAGGCCGTGCAACCCGTGCATCTGGACGACGTCATCGACGGCGTGCTCGCTCTGTTGCGCTCGCCGCCACAAGCACCCGTCACCATTGCGTTCTGCGGGCCTGCGCCCATCACCGTGCGCGATTACCTTGCCGCGCTGCGCCGAGCATTGGGCGTTGACTCGCGTCAACGCGTCATCGCCATCCCCTTGCGCCTGGCCACGGGCCTCGCCACCGCCGCGGCGATGCTGCCCCGCAGCCTGATCGACCCCACGGCCTTGTCGATGCTCGAACGCGGCAACACCGCCGACCCCGCCCCTTTTTGCGCGTTGCTCAACCGTCCCCCGCGCGCGCCCGGCCGCTTCGTCGCGCCGCCCACCCGCGACGGCCTGCGCGCAAGCGCGCTACTGGACATCACGCTGCCGCTCTTGCGGTTCAGCATCGCACTGGTGTGGCTGTGGACCGCCGCCGTGTCCTTCGGTCTGTATCCGGTCGCCGCCAGTCTCGACCTGCTGCATCGAACCGGCGTGCCCGCAGTCCTTGCGCCCGTGGCGCTTTACGGCGCGGCAACGCTCGACCTGAGCTTCGGCGTATTGACCCTGCTATTACGCGGCCGCGCGCGGCAATGGTTGTGGGTTGCACAGGCCGTGCTTATCGCGGGCTACACCGCGATCATCACCGTTCGCCTGCCCGAGTTCTGGATGCACCCATTCGGACCGTTGTCGAAAAATTTACCGATGCTGGCAGCGTTGGTGCTCTTGTATTTGCATGAACCCGTCACGCCCAGGAAACGCGAATGGAATACCTGATCTTCAAGCTGATCCACGTGCTCTCGTCGACGCTGCTTTTTGGCACCGGCATCGGCTCCGCGTTCTACCTGCTATGCGTCGTGCTGCGCAGGGACGTCCACGTAATCGCCGTCGTAGGACGGCTCGTGGTCGTGGCCGACTGGCTCTTCACCGCGACAACCGCCGTGCTGCAGCCGCTTACCGGCCTGTATCTGGTTCACCTCATGCAGATGCCGCTATCCACGCCGTGGATCGCGTGGTCGCTGGGGCTGTATGCCGTCGCCATCGCGTGCTGGTTGCCCGTGGTGCGTTTGCAGATGCTGATGCGTGATGCCGCGGCGGCGGCGGACCATGCAGGAACTCCGTTGCCCGCAGCGTTCTGGCGCTGGTTTGCCTGGTGGGTCGCGCTGGGCGCAATCGCCTTCGTGGCATTCCTGGCGATCTTTTATCTGATGATCTTCAAGCAAGCGTGATCGTGAAAGAACCAGGCCGTCAGGAACATTTGTTGCGGCATCGGTTCGCTGTCCGCCGCACACGGGGCGACACATTCAGGAGAACGCTATGGAAAGTGATACCAGTAAAGCGGCCGAGCATCTGTTGGATTGGCTGCGTGACGCCCACGCCATGGAAGAGCAAGCCGAAACCATGCTGACGAGCCTGGCGGGCCGCATCGAGACTTATCCCGAGGTCAAGCAGCGGATCGAGCGTCACATTGTCGAAACGCGCGAACAGCAACGCCTGGTGCGCGGCTGCATCGAGCGGCTGGGCGGGGACACGTCGATGTTCAAGGACCTGACCGGCAAGATGATGGCGACGTTCCAGGGATTTTCTGGCGTCTTTGCCAGCGACGAGATCATGAAGGGCGCGATGTTCAGTTACGCCTTCGAGAATCTTGAGATCGCCGCGTACAGCCAGTTGGTCGAGGCCGCCAAGTTCGTCGGCGATGCGGAAACGGCCGCAGTCTGCGAGCGCATCCTGCAGGAAGAGCGCGCCATGGCGCAGTGGATCGAACACAACGCGCCAGGCCTCATGCGCCAGTTCCTCATGCGGGCGGACGACCCCGAAAGCCAGGCGAAGCGCTGAATCTACAACCCGCGCGCAATGCTTTCACGGCGGCCGCGCAACACGCATCCCGGTGGAGCGCCGGGTATCAGGAGAACGTTATGTTTGCACACAACAAGCGACTGCAATACACGGTACGTGTCAGCGAGACCAACCCTGGTCTTGCCAACCTGTTGCTGGAACAGTTTGGCGGCCCGCAGGGCGAACTGGCGGCGGCCTGTCGCTATTTCACGCAGGCGCTGGCCGAAGACGATCCGGGCCGCAAGGACATGCTGCTCGACATCGCCACGGAAGAACTGAGCCATCTGGAAGTCATCGGCACGCTCGTCGCCATGCTGAACAAGGGCGCCAAGGGCGTGCTGGCCGAAGCCACGGAATCCGAAGCCGAGATCTACCGGCGTCTGAACGGCCCGGGCAACGACTCGCACGTCACGCAGGTGCTGTACGGCGGCGGCCCGGCATTGATCAATTCGGGCGGCCAACTCTGGAATGCCGGCTACATCGACACCATCGGCGATCCGTCGGCGGACCTGCGGTCCAACATCGCCGCCGAGGCACGCGCCAAGATCATCTATGAGCGCCTCATCAACGCCACCGATGATCCGGGCGTCAAGGACGCGCTGGGCTTCCTCATGACCCGTGAGGTGTCACACCAGCGCTCCTTCGAAAAGGCCCTGTATTCAATCGAGCCGAACTTCCCGCCCGGAAAGCTGCCGGGTGATCCGCGCTTTGCCTCGGTGTACTTCAACATGTCGCAAGGCGACGGCGACACGCGCGGACCGTGGAACAGCGACGCCAACTTCGAGTACATCTCGGATCGCGAGGAACAGGGCGCTATCGACGGCGACGGTATGCCCAATGTGAACCTGACTGAAGACGAAGTGCTGGCCCTGCAGGCCATGGCGGCCCGCACGGCGTCGGACCCGAGCAGCGACCCGGTGACGGGTACGGAGCTCGGGCAGGTGAATGCGGCCGACGAACTGAAGCAGCCGTAACGCGACGCGCCGCAGCACGGCGCATCCCTTGCCCGCCCCGCCCTTTCGGCCGGGCGGGTTTTTATTTCTTGCGGTCGGGCGGCTGACCTTCTCCGGACCGGTTGTCCACGGGCGGCGCGTCCGGCGTGGCGCGGCCCGGGTCCCATACATCCGCGGGGTCCATCCCCGGCGGAAACTGGCGCCCCGCGCCGGTGCGGTTCGGATCGGCCGGGCGGTCCGACAGCGTGCGCTCGCCGGGCGGCACCGGCTTGCGGTCCGCGTCGGCGGGGGCGTCTTGGGGGGGATGGGGGTTTGGGNNGGTGGGAATGGGGCTTGGTGCTCATGGCGCATCTCCTTGAGGTGGAAACGTCCGGGCCAGCAAGCCCTGTGCCGCGGCCCTGGCGGCCAGGGTTCAGGGAAGCTGCTGCGCCACTGCTTGGGCTTGCAAGGCGGGCATCCGCCCCTCTCGCCGCGCCCGGTCCCGGTCAGCCCAGAAGTACGCCACCGTGCGCGCGATGCCATCGACCGGATGCACGCGCGGCGACCATCCCAGGCTGCGCTGCGCCAGCGAGATGTCCGGGCAGCGGTGGGTCGGATCATCCACCGGCAACGCGCGATGCACGACAGGCACGCGCGATCCGGTCAGCTCTCGCACCATGTCGGCCATTTCCAGCATCGTCAGTTCCACCGGGTTACCCAGATTCACGGGCGTGGCGACGTTGTCGGCGCTTTCCATCAGGCGCACCAACCCGTCGATCAGGTCGTCCACGTAACAGAACGAGCGCGTCTGCGTCCCGTCCCCGTACACGGTGAGCGGCTGGCCGGCCAGCGCCTGCACGATGAAGTTGGACACGACCCGGCCGTCGTCCGGCGACATATGCGGACCATAGGTGTTGAAAATGCGCGCGATCTTGACGACCACGCCTTCGTGGTGGGCGTATTCCATGAATATCGTCTCGGCGCAACGCTTGCCTTCGTCATAACAGGAGCGCGGGCCGACGGGGTTGACGTGGCCCCAGTATCTCTCGCACTGCGGATGCTCGCGCGGATCGCCGTAGACCTCGCTGGTGGATGCCTGCAACACGCGCGCACCGGTGCGCCGCGCCAGTTCCAGCAACTGCATCGCGCCCAGGACGCAGGTGCGCAGCGTCTTCAGCGGATCGGCCTGGTAATGCACGGGCGACGCGGGGCAAGCCAGGTTGTAGATCCGGTCCACCTCCATGTCGCCCAGCGGGTCCACCACGTCATGCCGGATGACCGTGAAGCGCGGATGCGACGCAAGCGCCGCAACGTTGCAGGCCCTGCCGGTCTGAAAGTTGTCCACGCAGACCACCTGCCAACCGTCGTTCAGCAGCCGCGCGCAGAGATTCGATCCCAGGAAGCCGGCGCCGCCGGCCACCAGCGCGCGGCCGGTACGGGGAATTGCATCCATCATGCCGTCTCCATCAACGTCTCGAATACGTCCACCCAATCCGACACGAACCGATCCATGCCGAATCGCTGCAGCGCCATGTCACGTCCGGCCGCGCCCCAGGCGCGGGCAAGCTCCGGCTCGGCCAGCAGTTGGCGGCCCACCTCCACCAGCCGGTCCAGCCGATTGTCGACGTAGCCGTTCTCGCCGTTTCGGATCAGCACGGGCAGCTCCGTGCCGCCAAACCCCACGACGGGAACGCCGCAGAGCATGGCCTCGATCAGCGACAAGCCCAGGCTCGCGTAACGGATAGGGCTGAAAAAATAGCGATAGCGCGTCATGAACGCCGCCACCTCCATGTTGGGCACCTCGCCCAACCCGCCCAGCTTCTCGGACTCCATGCCGATCAGATCCAGCGGTGTGCGCGCGCGCACGTGCTCGAACACGTCGACCCCGATGCGCCGGCCGCGGCGGTCCAGATGGTTCACCACGGCAATGCCCTTCTCGAAGCTGCCGTCGTAAGACACCGACGGCACGGGCACGCCATGCTCCACCACGCGGCTGGGCATGTCCCCGCAATCCCACATCACGGCGTTGTACGGCGTGACGTGCACGATCATGCCCTTGTCGTGGCGGAACACATGGCGCGTTTCCGTGGGATGCGGCATGGGGGGATCGTGCTCCAGGTACGCGGACGGCAAGGCGCGCTGCGCGTCGCTGAGCAGCAGCCGCGCATCCTCCAGATTCTGGCGGGACTGGTACAGCACGCAATCGAACTGCATGTCACGCAACGCATAGGCGGACNNCCTGCGTCAGACCCGGTCCCCAGGGGATGCGGCTGCCCAGCGCCCCGTAATGCGGCACGCGGCCCGGCAAGCCGGGCACGATGAAATCATGCGGCGCCTGGCTCAGCGCATACAGATAATTGCCATGGACGTGCCACGTCAGGATACGCAGGCGGCGCTGCGGGCGGGCGGCGGGCGTCATTGTCTTCCCCTTGCTAGCTGGCGGTTCACTTCGCGGAGCACCTGGGGCACCGTCACGGCCAGCGCGCACGGGTGGCCAATGGGACAGTGCTCATGCGCGCAGGGCCGGCACGGTGTATCGCCGGCAAGCACAACATGCAGGTCGTGGTTGGTTGGCGCCCAGCGCCGCGCGTCGCTGCCGCTGGCGATGACGACGCTGGGCGCGCGCACGGCCGCCGCAATGTGCGAGATGCCGGTGTCGTTGCAGAGCAGCAGCCGGCTCGCCTGCACCAGCGAGGCCAGGCTGCCCAGCGTGGTCTTGCCGCACAGGTCGGGCAGGTTGCGCCCCGACAGGCGCCGCACGTCGGCCGTGAGCGGCCGTTCTGCGGCGGTGCCGGTCAGCGCCACCTGCCAGCCCTGTAGCAAGAGCGCGGTGGCCATCCGCGCATAGCGCTCCAGTGGCCATCGCCGCGACGGCAGGCGCGCCCCGACATGCATCAGCACCAGGCGCGTTGGATCAAGCGAGTGCTCGCGCAGCAGGTCGGCGGCGGCTTGCTGGTCGTCTTCCGAACACGGGAACTCCAGCGCGTCGTCCTCCGCAGGCAGCCCCAGATGCCGCAGCAACGCCAGGTAGCGATGCGGCTCAGGAAGCTCGTCCGGCCAGGGCAGCCACTGTCCGGGAACGCCCTGATCGGCCCGCGCGACGAAGCCGCCGCATCGCTTGGCGCCCAGTTGTCCCACGATGGGATTGCTCTGCCCGCCGCTGCCGTGCATCTGCAGCGCCACATCAAACTGCGCGCCGCGCACGCAGGTGTAAAACCCAGGCAGTTCGTCTTCGCGGGCAGCCTGCTCGGGAAACGCTTCCACCCCCGGAAACTCGATCAGCTCGTCCACGTAGGCGCGAAAACGGCTGACGAACTCCCGTGCGTTCGGCAGGCCAATCAGCGCAATATGCGTATCCGGAAACGCCTGGCGCAGCGCACGCAGCGCGGGCACGGCGCAGAGCATGTCACCCAGTTGCAGTGCCCGGAAAACCGCGATGCTCGCGGGTGCGGGCGACGATGCAAGCAGCGGGGCGTTCATGCGGCGCTCCTGCCAAAGCGCAGCAGACCCACCGTGCGCCAGAAGATGGACAAGAGCGGGATGCACACCGACGTGATCGCCAGATCGATCACATTGCGCGCCGTCCGGCTGGTTCCGCGCAGCCGCCGCATGAAAAAGTGCGCCGTCAACGCAGCCCAGACGCCCGCAGCCAGTATCGCTGCCGTCGAATGACCCGTGGCTAAGAGGCCCACAGCCAGCACGAACGCGCCGGTCACGCTCAGGTAGAAGCGCGGGCCGTGGCGGCGGATGCGCTCCTGATACAGCGTGGGGTACTTGCGCCGCAGCAGCATGTCGAACATGACCTTCTTCTGCATGCCCAGCCCCGCCGCGAAGCGCACGGGCCGAACCGGATGCACCACCCGCGCGCGCTCGCACCGCGCAATACGAAACCCCGAGTCCAGCAACGCAAACTGCAAGTCGGAATCCTCGCGCCACGCCATCGTGTAGCGCGTGTCGAATCCGCCGACCGCCAGCAACGCCGAGCGCCGCACGAAGCAGTTCGCGGTAATGAACTCGGCGCGCGTCAGCCCCGACGCGTCGCGCTCGTAGTCGCTGGGCGGGTCGGGGATGGGCATTTCCGTGACCCCGGTCACCGCGGCCACATCCGCCCCGAACCCACGCAATCCCTGCGCCAGCCAGTCCGGACGGGGAATGGTGTCGTCGTCCGTAAAGGCGATGATCTCGGCCTTGGCGCTGCGCCAGCCCAGGTTGCGCGCGCCGGAGGGGCCGCGGGTGCCGGTTACGGCCAGATAGCGCAGCGCGGGCGCACCCACGCGACCCCGCGAAAATTCCTCGACCTGACGGCGCGTGGCCTCGCTGGCCGCATCATCACACACCAGGATCTCGTAACTGGCGCGCAACTGCTGCCGAACCAACGCGTCCAGGCACCGCGCCAGCAGGTCGGGCCGCTTGTACGTCGGCACCACCACCGACACGGCGATCGTTTCTCCAGGGGCCGTCATCGCGGCTTCTCGACGAGGTAGGAGCCAATCACCAGCGCATCCAGCGGCGACGTCCAGAAGCACTCGATCGCATCGCGCGGCGTGCACACCACGGGCTCGCCCCGCGTGTTGAACGACGTATTGACCAGCACCGGCACCCCGGTCAGCTTCTCAAAGGCGGCCAGCAGGTCGTAGTAGCGTTCGTTCTGGTCGCGACGCACGGTCTGCACGCGCGCCGTCCCGTCAATGTGGCGCACGGCGGGGATCTGCCTGGCACGGTGCGGCAGCACGTCATAGACGAACAGCATGAACGGCGCGCAGATCGACGCCGCACCGCGGCCGTCAAACCACTGGGCCGCGCGCTCTTCCATTACCACGGGCGCCACCGGGCGGAAGTCTTCGCGGTCCTTCAGGCCGTTCAGGCGGGCCTGCATCGCGCTGTCGCGCGGCGACGCCAGGATCGAGCGGGCGCCCAGCGCGCGCGGGCCGAACTCCATGCGCCCCTGGAACCAGCCCAGCACTTTCTCATCGGCGAGCAGCGCCGCAGCCTCGCCGGCCACGTCGTCCAGCCGGCGATAAGTCAGATGCGATTTGTCCAGGAAGCGTTCGATCTCATCATCCGAGTACGACGGCCCCAGATACGCATGCTCCATCGTCCACGCGCGCTTGCCGCCGCGCCGGTGGTAGTCCACGTACAGCGCCGCGCCCAGCGACGTGCCCGCGTCGCCGGCGGCCGGCTGCACCCACACCTCGTCAAAGGGGCCATCCCGCGCGATGCGCGCATTCATTACGCAATTGAGCGCCACGCCGCCCGCCATGCACAGGCTCTTGGCGCCGGTCGTCTCGTAGAGCCACTGCGCCATGTGCAGCGCGGTTTCTTCCAGCACGTATTGCAGCGAGCTGGCCACGTTCTTGTGGCGGTCCTCGAACGGCGCGCCGCGCCGCCTTGGCGGGCCGAATCGCTCGGTCAGGCGGGCCGGCTGCAACGAGTACCCGCCCTCTTCCTCCAGGCGAAGGATTTCTCGGAATTCCTTGCGGTACTCGGGCTTGCCGAACGAGGCCAGCGCCATCACCTTGTACTCGTCCGACGAATGCAGGAAACCCAGCCAGGTCGTGACCTCTTCGTACAGCAGGCCCAGCGAATGCGGCAGGTCGATCTGCTTGAGCCGCGCGTACTCGCCGCCCGAGAAGTGGCCGTAGCTGGTCGTCGTGCGCTCGCCGCGGCCATCCATGGTCAGCACCGCGCACTCCGCGCACGGCGCCGCCAGAAAGGCGCTGCTTTCGTGCGACAGGTGATGGTCGAGGTAGATCCAGCGATCCATGATGTGCTGCAGCGTCAGATCGTCAAAGCGCGGCGACTTCAGGTGCAGCGGGGCGCCGTCAAGCAACTGGCGCGGCGCGTTCACCAGGTACGACAGAAACAGGGGATCCCATGGCGACGCGCCTTCTGCGCCGGCGCCGGCGCGCGAGGGCTCCAGCGGCAGCACGATCTCCTGCGGCAGCGCCGCGCCGTTGGCCAGCAGCGACGGGTCATAGGAGTACACGATGTGATCCACGTCGCGCAGCCGGATGCCCGCTTCGGACAGGCAGTAGTCGATCGCGAAGTACGGCAGTTGCCACGTCGTGAACGGGACCGGTCGCTTGCCGTGCTTGACGCGGGTGAAGCGCTCTTCCTCGGCCGCCGCCACCACCACGCCGTCGCGAACCAGCGTGGCAGAGCAGTCGTGATAAGCCGCATTGATGCCTAGCGTGAACATGAAATCTTCTCCTTGACGGCGCGCGGGCCCGTCTGAAACCTGTGGCTTCGCCCCAGCAATTCCCGGGCCGCAAACGCGACACGCTCGGGGCTGACGCCGGACAGGCACGCTTGGTGTCCCTCCGGACAAACGCTGCGGTAGCAGTATTTGCACGGCACATCGTTGCTGAGCACCCGAGCGTCGGTGCGCCAGGGCGTATGCTGCGGATTGGTCAAGGCGTATAGGTCCACGATCGGTGCGCCCACTGCCGCGGCGATATGCGCCGGGCCGCTGTTGTTGCAGATGACCACGGCCGCGCCCTCCAGCGCCGCGCCCAATTCGCCGAGCGTCAGGCCGTCGGACAGGTCGATCAGCCCCGGCAACAGACGCCGCCCGCTGGCCAACGCCGCAGACAGCGCCGGGTCCTCGTGTCCGCCCAGCAGCAGAATGCGGCGGCCATCGCCGCGCAGGTCGATCAGCGCCTGGACCATCAGTTCGGCCGGATAGCGGCGCGACGATGCGGTGGCGCCCGCGTGGACGCAGATCCAGCCATCGGTTTCGGTCACACCCGCGTGGTGCAGTTTTTCACGCAGCGACGCGCGGTCGGCCTCGCGCACCCGGAACGACAGCACATCATCTTCACTGCGCGCGCCCACGGTGGCCACAAGATCAAGCTGGCGCTGCACCTCGTGGCGGATGCCGTCCTGCGGCTCGACCTCGCGCACCCAGTCGGTGATGAGCCGGTATGGGTTTTCGCGGCAATGCGCCAGCACGCGCGGCACGCCCGCCAGATGGCACAGCAGCGCCGCCGGCAACGGACTTTGGCTGAAGGTCGTGAAGATCACGGCCGCATCCGGCCGCAGCGCGCGCAACCGGCCGATCGCGTCGATGTCTTGATCCCGCCCCTGCGATCCGTTCTTCACCCAAGCGGCGTCGTACGCCATGACGGTGTCCACCTCCGGCATGAAGGGCGCCAGGCGCGCGCCCGACGGCGACGTCAGCAGTGTGATCCGGTGCGCGCCCGCTTGCCGCAGCGCACGCATCGCCGGCGTGCACATCAGCACATCGCCCATGTTGTCCAGCCGGATGCAGAGCACGTGCGCGTCACGCGGCCACGCCGGATCGGTATTCATGATTGCGCTCCGGGCCTGAGCGTCGCGCCGGCCGTGATGATCTGCGCCGCTGCGTCGAGGTCCGGGGCGCGGCAGGTCGGCTCGCGGTGCGGGCCGGTGCGCCATTCGGTTTCATTGCCTACGTCCAGCAGGATGGTGCGGCAGCCGGCGCGATTGCCGGCCTCCACATCGTCCAGGATGTCGCCGATGAACCAGGACGCGGGCAGATCCAGTTCCAGTTCCTGTGCAGCCCGCAGCAGCAGCCCGGGCTGAGGCTTGCGGCAGTCGCACGCAATCGCATAGGCCTCGACCACGCCCTCGGGATGGTGTGGACACCAGTAGAAGCCGTCCAGATGCGCGCCAGCCGCATGGAACATGGCCGCGAGCTTGACACTGACGGCGTTGAGCGCGTCGGCGGCGAACAGCCCGCGCGCGACGCCCGGCTGGTTGCTGATCACCACCAGACTCAGGTCCGTCTGCGCCAGCCGCGACAGCCCGGCCAGCGCCATCGGCGCGTAAGCCATGCGCTCGGGCTCGACGTTATAGGGCACGTCCGCCAACACGGTCCCGTCTTTGTCGAGGAACACGGCCGGCCTCAAGGCCATGACGTTTCCTTCATCGGCAGCACCATGACTTCCGGCACCACGGTTTCCGGCGGTTGGGTCAGCACAAAGCGCACCGCGCGCGCGACGTTGGCCGGGTCTTGCAGTGTGCCCGTGTCGATATCCGGAAACCGATCCAGCAGAAACGGGGTGCGCATGCCGCCCGCGATGACCGCGCTGACCTTGATGCCCATGCCGCGCAGTTCGGCGTGCAACGCATGCGACAAGCCCATCAGCCCCCACTTGCTGGCATGGTAGGCACTGGCATTGGGCCAGGCGCGCCGCGCCGCGGTGGACGCCACGTTGACGATATGACCGCCGGGGCTCAGCCGGTTCTTGCCCAGCTTTGCCATCAAGAATGGCCCCGTGAGATTGGTGCGCAGCACGCGCTCCCAGACATCCGCGTCGAGCTGATCGATGGGCGCCGTCACATCGACGCCCGCGCTGTTCACGATGGCGTCCAGCTTGCCGAATTGCCGCACGACGGCGTCCATGCACTCGGCCACGTCAGCCGCCACGCCGACGTCCATGACGCAGGCCATGACGTCGGCGCCACCTTCCTTGAGCTTGCTTGCGACCGAGTGCGCGCGCTGCTCGTCGATATCACTGACCGCGACGCGCGCGCCTTCCGCTGCAAGCTGCTCGCAGAGTGCCGCGCCCAGCCCGCTGCCACCGCCGGTCACAAGGATTACCCGCCCGTCCAGGCTCTCGAATTCGTGCATGGTTCCGCTCCTTTAAGCCGCGATACGTGCGGCGATCCGATCTTCCCGAGGCACATCGGCCACCATGCGTCCATAGACGGACAGCAGGTCCTGACCCACGCGCTTCCACGTGTAAAGGCGACGCGCGCGCATGCGCCCCGCCCCACCCATCCGCGCGCACAACGTCCGATCCGCCGCCAGTTCGGCGAGCCTGTCCGCCAAGCTGTCGGGATCTTTGGGGGGCACGAGAAATCCTGTCTTTCCATGCACGACGGTGCTGCGGATGCCGCCGGTGTCCGCGCCGATCACGGGCCTGCCGCACGCCATGGCTTCGACAGGCGTGATGCCGAACGGCTCATACCACGGCGTCGTCACGAACACGTCGCTGGCGCTGTAGTAAGCGCCCAGGGCCTCTCGACCGCGACGCCCCGCGAATTCGACCCACTCGGCCACGCCTTCCTGCGCGGCAATGGCGCGCAGGCGGCCGATCTCCGGCGTGGCCTGCACGTTCGCATCCTCGGTATTTCCACCAACCACGCACAGCCGTGCTTCGACGCCATGCCGCTGACGCAAGCGCGCCAGCGCCCGGATGACGTTGTCGACGCCTTTGCGCGGCACCATCCGTCCAAGCTGCAGCACGGTGAACACGTCGTCGTTCCACCCCAGTGCCCGCCGCGCCGCCGCCATCGGCTGCGGCGTCATTTCGGCGGCGTCATAACCGCAAGGCACGATGTCAATGCGGCGCGGATCCGCGCCATACAGTTCGATGAGATCGCGCCGGTCCTGCGGGCATTCGGCGATCAGGCGATCCGCGCGCCGCGCGATGTCGTCTTCGATCCCGAAGCGTGAATCCGGGAACAGGTCCGCCTCCTGCTGATACTGTCTGCGCACCTTGCCCAGCGCGTGAAACGTTACTGCGAGCGGCACGCCAAGTTGCTGGGCCACCGGCAGGGCCGCCATGGCCGACATGAAGAAATTTGCGTGAATGACGTCATAGCCCACAACCTGCCGGTTGAAGTAGCGCATCAGGTAGGCAGAGAATTCGTCCATGTATGGAAGCATCTGTTCCTTTGGAAGAAAGCTCGCGGGTCCCGCGGGAACGTGGATCACCTTGACGCCGCGCATCCACCGAAACTCGGCTTCCAGCGCCGCATTGTCCCTGCGGGTAAAGACATCGACCTCCATGCCGGCGCGGGCCAGCTCGCGCGCCACATGCGCGACGTACACGTTCTGTCCACCGCTATCCACGCTGCCCGCAAGCGCCAAAGGCGAGGCGTGTTCGCTGATGATGGCAATCTTCTTCATGAGGGCAACTCCGTTCGTCGAGCGGGTGCCCGGCATACACATCGTCGAGAGCAAGTGGTGTGCCGAGACGCTGCTGCCAGAACGCATGCGGAACAGCGCTTCTATCCGGCACTTCTTACAAGCGCACGTAAGAAGTGCCGAGGCCGCGCTGTCATCAGGTCTCGCGTCGCCGCTGCGCACGCGTGGCCGGCAACAACGCACCGACTGTTGCCAGCAATTCGTTCGGATCGACGGGCTTGGACAAGTGCACCTGAAAGCCGGCCAACAGCGTGCGCAGGCGGTACTCCTGGCTGACATGGCCCGACAGTGCAATGGCGGGCAAACGATGCGACAGCGCCGCACCGCGCTCCGCTTCCATCGCACGCACACGCGCCACGACTTCGTAGCCGTCCACGTCCCCCAGCGACAGATCGCAGATCAGCACCTGCGGCCATTGCGCCGCCGGCTCGTACGCGAACGCGGCGATCGCATTGCCCCCGTCCCCATACTCGGTCACCTGCGCGCCGTTTTCCTTCAGGATTTCGGCGACCATTTCGCGCGCCTCGGCCTGGTCGTCCACCAGCATGACGTGCGCGCCCGTCAGGTTCGGCAAATCCACATCCACCCGCAGCGGCGTGGGCTCGACGGCGCGAACCGGGAAGTCGACGCAATAGCAAAGGCCGCCCGAAGGCGCGGCCAGGCTGTGGAACGCGCCCCCCTGCCGCTGCGCGCGCACAGCGAGTTCTGCAGGATCCAGCGCGGCCGCCACGCGCAGTCCGTCGGTCGGGTTCACCAAGGGGTCCTCATCCGCAATCGCAGGATCGGCCTCGTGCTCCGTGCGGCCATCGGTGACGGCAAGGCGTGCCAACGGTCCCTCGCGGCGCAGGCTGATTTCGATGCGCCCGCCCGGAGGCGTGACCGCAATCGCATGCAGGCACAGGTCCCACACCAACTGCTGCAACGCGCTGGGATCGCCCGTGATGCGCGCGGCCTCGTTGCCGATCAGCGTGTACACGTTCACGCCCTTTTCCTGCGCCAGTTCGCGCGAGCCGTCCAGCACGCCCGCCACCACGGCCACCAGATTGACAGGCTGCCGGGTGTCGCGGCCCATCGCTTCCTCCAGGGCCGATTGCTGGCGCTGCAACGTCCACATCTGCGCGTAGATGCCCTGCAACTTGAGCAGGTCTTCGTGGCGGCCCTGCTCGACCACCCTGCCGCGGTCGAGCACGATGATGTTGTCCGAATGCACGATGGTGGATAACCGGTGCGCAATGATCAGGGTCGTGCGGCCCCGCGACAGCCGCTCCAGTTCCGCCTGGATTGCGCGCTCGGTGCGCGTGTCCAGCGCCGAGGTCGCCTCGTCGAACACCATGATCGCGGGATCCTTCAGGATCGCCCGCGCGATGCCCACGCGCTGGCGCTCGCCCCCGGACAGCTTTACGCCACGTTCGCCCACCGGCGTGTCATAGCCGCCGGGCAGGCTCTCGATGAACTCGTGGATGCGCGCGCCCCGCGCCGCCTGGACGATCTGATCGCGCGTGGCCTCGGGCCGGCTGTAGGCGATGTTGTAGGCGATGGTCTCGTTGAACAACATCGTGTCCTGCGGCACGATGCCGACCGATCGCCGCACGCTGCGCACGTTGACCGCACGCAGGTCGTGCCCATTGATCAGCACCCGCCCCGCGTCGGGGTCATAGAAGCGCAATAGCAGCCGGCCCAGCGTCGACTTACCCGAGCCGCTGCCGCCCACGACGGCCAGCGTCGTGCCGGCCGGCACCGTCAGATCGACACCCCACAGAATCTGCCGTCCCGGGTCATAGCCGAAGTCCACGCCTTCAAAGCGCACCTCTCCCGGACCGGCTTGCAGCGAAGGCAGATTGTCGTCGTCGCCTGTTTCTGCCGGATAGCGCAACAGGTCGCAGACGCGCTCGGCGTTGACGAACGCTTCCTTTGCCTGCCGAAAGATGAGCCCCAGCATATTCAGGGGCAGACAGATCTGGATGATGTAGGCGTTGACGAGCACCAGATCACCCACGGTCATCTCGCGCCCCACGACCTGTTGTCCGGCCAGCAGCATCACAGACGCCACGCCGCACGCGATGATGCCGCTCTGCCCCACATGCAGGCGCGACAGCGAGCGTTGATTGCGTTCGCCGACACGCGTCCATTCGTTCAGCACGCGCGACAGGCGGTCTGCTTCCAACCCTTCGTTGGCGTTGAGCTTGACGGCTTCGTAATTGAGCAGACTGTCGACCATCTGCCCGCTGGCGCGCGAATCCAGTTCGTTGAGTCGCCGTTGATAAGCGACGCGTTTGCGCACAAGCACCGTCGTGTAGGAAAAGTAGGCAATAAAAGAGACGATCACGATCAGCGCCAACCAGACGCTGTAGCCCATCACCAGGATCAGCACCACCGATACGATTTCCACCAGCGTTGGCAGCAAGGTGAAGAGCGCGGTGCCCATCAGGAATCCCACGCCGGCCGTGCCACGCTCCACGTCGCGCGCCAGCGCGCCGGTAGGCCGGCCGCCATGAAATCGGGCGCCCAGCTGTTGCAGCCGCGAGAACACGCTGACGGTGAAATCGGCGACGGTGCGCAGGGCCACGCGCGCAAACACCACATCGCGCAGTTCGGTGAATACCCCGCCACCAAACCGCATGAGCGCGTAACCCAGCAGCAGGAACACCGGCAGCACCAGCGGGCCCGGCGCACTGAACAGGTCGACGATGGCCTTCAGGACCGCCGGCACCGCCACCATCAACAGCTTGGCCGCGACCAGCAGCGCAATGGCGGCGGCAGTGCGGCCGCGGTATTTCCATAGTGCCCGCAGTATGGTCCGATTGACCTCCTTGCGGGAGAAATCACTGGTGCTGGTGTCCGGCTCGCTCATGGTGCACGCCCTCCTGCGAAGCCCGGCGGGCCAGCAATTGGCGTACCGGGCAGCCGGCCATGCCGACGTCAGCGCGCGCGCAACCGGTCGCGGCGCCCCTGCACCACCGCCTTGAACAGCGATGCCACGGCGGCGGCAAAGGCCTCATCGAACCAGGGGTTGGCGCCGCTGACCGCGACGACGATCCCGTCCAGGCACACGCTGCCCCAGACCTGACTGTCCTTTGCCTGCAACAGATGCGGTTTGAGCGCCATGACTTCGTGCGTGGCCAGTCCGGTGCGCCAGCTCACGCGCGCCTTCCCGCGTGCGTAGGCGCCATAATCCGCGTCCCAGCCCGCAGGATCACCGATGCTCTCTTCGTACAGAATCGCGTCTGCGAAGTCGCAACTGCCGGGCTGCGCAAGCGGATTCATGACCACTACATGCAGAAAGCCGCTTTCGCCGACGCTGGTGTTGGACAGCGCGGCATCCAGCATGGGGCGCGCGAGCTGCACGGCCTCCTGCGCGGCATCGCGCTCCCAATAGGCTGGCAAAGGGGTGGCTGGCATGGGGACTTTCTCCTGGTGAATGCCGCTGTAGGATTCAAAGCGGAGCGCATGCAGCAAACTGCATACCTGCAAATCGCCGCTCCAGCCCCTGCAGGACAGGCCGGCGCTTCGGAACGAAGCTTGCTGCTTCGCGCGCGTCAACGGCGGATGCTGCGATGCGTATTGACCACGTACAGCGCGCATGCACCAATACCCCGAACGGCGAACAGGAGGCTCACATGGCGAACCCAGCATACAAGCGTGTCATGGAGGTGGTGGCGGCCGCCGCCGATGGCAGCACATACCGTATAGACAGATACTGCTCGCAGCCCCCGGGCGATGCGAAAACCAGTTCCTATTGCTGCCTGCCCGACGGGCAGCTTGTGACATGGGAAGGCGATGGGCACTACAAGCTGCCGGATGGCACGATCGTCACGATGGTGGCGTCGAGACTCTGCCAATAGGGCACGAGGGGCGCGCCTGATTGCGGCGTGCCTCGCGCGGACTCGCAGCTACATCCCGCGAATCAACAGCCCAACAATGAAAAGCACGGCCACGGCGCCAATCCAGACGGCCAGCATCAGCCAGGGTCCCCGGCCAGTCTTGGCGCCGCGCCGCGCCGGGCGGGCGCGGGTGGAAGTATCGTCAACAGGTTTCATGATTCGCTCCCGGATATCCGAGCCCGGCCGGTGACGCGATGACGGCCCTGAACCACGAAGGACACAGGGCCGCACCAGTATCGCTACCGGCTTCATGCAGGTTGCACTTACTTTGCCTTGCCCGCCTTGGCCGCTTCAGCGTTGGTCTGCTGCAGGGCCAGCATGCTCAGCTTCTCGTCGGTGGCCTTTTCTTCAGCCAACGTTTCCTTCAACAGCGTCAGCGCTTCGGTTTCGCCCAGTTGCTTGGCAAAGGTGCAAAGCGTGCCGTAGCTGGCGATCTCGTAATGCTCCACCTTTTGCGCCGCCGCGATCAACGCGGCATCGCGCACCGGGCCCTCTTCAACGTCTTCGATGACATCCTTGCCTTCTTCCACCAGGCCTTCCATGGCGGCGCACTTGATGCGCTTCAGCCGGAAATCCGCACCTTCGACGATCTTGTCGATGCGTTCGATCTGTCCGCGTGTCTCTTCGAGGTGCGTGGTGAAGGCTTCGGCAAGTGTGGGGTCAGTGGCGGCGCGAGCCATCTTCGGCAGGGCGCGCGTCAATTGCTTTTCGGCGCTATACACATCCGATAGCTCGTGAATAAACAGGTCCTTCAACGTCTTCTGGCTCATGATCACTCCTGTGTGTGGATCGATGTGGGAAGCGGGCCTTGCCCGTGCGGTGAACAGCAAGGCGCATGCCGGTGAGCGCTGCTGCAATAGCGGACGGGCAGGCCCGCTTGATCAATCAGGCGCCGGTGCGGACACCGGCGCGTCTCAACGTATTTACTTCTTGGCCGACACGCTTTGCTGCAACGCCTTCGCCGCTTGCAGATGCTGCTGCAGGCTGGGCAGCGTTTCGATCGCAAACTGCTTGACCTCCGGATCCTTCACTTCCTTCGAGGCCTTCTCGAACAGCTTGACCGCGTCTTCGTGCGCGTCGACGCCGATCTCGTCGGCGTACGCCTTGTCGAACCCTTCGTCACGCAGTCCCAAAGCCTTGAGTTTGGCGGTCTGCATCATCGAAGGATCCTTGGGCGGCTCGAAGCCCTTGCTCTTGGCCAAGGCTTCGAGCTGCTGGGCCACCTTGGTGTGATCGTCGATCATCTTCTGCGCAAATTGCTTGACCTCGGCGTTCTGCGACTTTTCCAGCGCCATCTTGCTGCCGGCAACCTCGAGATGGCCGGACTCCGCGGCGTCTGTCAGAAAGCCGCGCGCCTCGCTGTCGAGCTTGTTCGTTGCAGCGGGCACCTGGGCGCCAGGGGCTGCCGGGGTTTGCGCAAGCGCCACCGAACTCATGCCGAGGACAATCGCAGCGCCAAGCCCTGCCTTCAAAAGACGGTTTTTCATTCGGACCTCCAGTAGAAAATAAGTCGCCGGCTGTCGGCCTGATGCCGCCCGGCGAACAAGGAACATCCAGCAAACGTCATGCCCATAGGAGCCGCGAAGCGTGCTCAGCAAGCGACGTGACCACGTTCGCCATCAGCCGAAATCGCCCTCGCCCACCTGGATGGGGCCATCGGTCGGCACCCACTGCGTGCGGTGCGCCAATTCGCGCAACGCGTCGGCGCCGCTTTCGAATGCGCGCAGCAATTCCGGCGCGGTGTCATCCGCTGCGCCGAACCGCTGGCGCAGCACATCGCCCGATATCTCGAACTGCCGCGTCACACCGGCCGTTTCCATCTCGAAAACGATGGCATCGCCTTGTGCTTTCGCGTTGGTCGCTTTGGTGAATTTCATTTCGGTCCCTCCTCGCGCGTGGTTGTCGGAGACGCGCCGCACGGCGGCGCGCTTGCGGCAAAGGCAGCAAGTCGTGTTCCGTCACACCGCGCACGTCAAATCTTCCGATCGTGTAGAAATCGCATCAGTGCGTGCGCATCAACACGCGCGACGCGCCGTCATCTTTCCGCCACGCGCGACGGGAACAATAGTTGCGGCGATCCGGGTGTCACAGCGGCAGGGTTACCGGTCTCTGGTTGGGGAGTCCGGTGGCTGGCACGGCCTCGCCACGTCGCTGTGACCTTTGCGTTTTGTTGGACCGTGAGTCTTCGCCCCGCATCGCGCGGGGCGCTTTTTTGCGTCAGAAATAGCGAGTTTTACGGCGATGTAACAAAGAAACGCAGCGTTACACGCCCTCCGTTGCGCGAGCGCAATGCCATCGGCACACTAGCTGCTCGCATCTTTTGGGAGAGTTGCCATGCAAGTGGATATCCAGAAGTTGGGAGCAGACGCCGCGCGCCAAGGGTTGACCCTTTTGGATTGCCCCTACCTTCGCACCGCAGCCATGCCTGCGCAGACCGGCGAATCAGTCCATGAATGGCGCAACCGCGTCGAGATGTGGAAGGCCGGTTGGAAAGACGGCGTCAGATCTCGCGTCGTCGGCCGCGCGCCGTCATCCCCCTTCACGATCACCCGCAGGTAGCCACTGCCTGCGGTGCATGTCCCGCCAGGGCCCTGGACATCGTCCAGGGCCCGTTCATTTGGAGAACCGGCGGCGGCTTGGTGGCGCGTTGTTCATGGTAAGAAAGCGCCTGCCGGCCTTGGTCGGGAATTCTTGCACTTTGTTGCACCCGCACGGAGGCTCTTTTTGGAAAATCCCGGGCAGGAAATTTTCCGAACACCACGCTCTGGAGCGCACGATGAATACTGAAACGGGTATTTGCGTAGATGGATTCAAAGTCCACTGCGATGTCATTGAGTTGCCGAGCGGCAAGTATCGGCTCGACGTCACGACCCGGCGTGACGGCGAACACGACGGGAAGGCCGTCTGGCCCATCCCGAGCGGCAAGCTTTTCTCGGCGCAGCACGAGGCCGAGCGTCACGCCAGATGGATCCTCAAAGGCATCCGGCGCGTCGACGCCAGCGGCGCCCCGCAATTCTGCCTGACCTGATCTTTGCAAGACCCGGCGCATTGCGCGCGTAAGCCTACTGGAGCGCCCTCGGGCGCTCTTTTTCGTTGACCCTGCCCCCGCCCCGGGGCCCGGGCACGCGCATTGCTCTGGCGTCACGGGCCTGTAGCGTCAGTGCGCTGTCGCACCATCGCAGGACCACAGCACGATATGGCCGGCAGCCCCAGCAACGAGGTGCCGGCCCTTCAAACCGAGGAGCATCATGAAACGGCCACGCCACCGCACGCAAAAAGATTCAGCGCTTACGGCATACGCATGGCCATCCTGGGCGCTGACGCCGCGACGTTTTCCGGGATCGCCTTAAGTGCCCCGCCCCGCCGTGCAGGACGGCCAAACCCTCCCTGATCCGCGCGCGTCCATGCTGAAGGGCTTGCTCGGAACCTGTCTGTTTGCCCTCAGCGCGTTCGGCGTCTTCGCGCTGTGGCGATACCTGGACGCCTCGCATCCGGCGGTGGGTGCGGCGCTCTTGGGCGGCTTGCTTGCCGCCGGCGCCACCGCGCTGGGCGCGTTGCCGGTGGCCTTTTCGCAACGAGTGCCCGAACGGGTCCAGGACACGCTGCTGGGATTCGGCGCCGGCATCATGTTGGCCGCCTGCGCCTTTTCTCTCATCATTCCCGGCCTGGACGCCGCCCGCGAGCTCGGCAGAGGGCCATGGGGCGCCGGACTCTCCATCGCCGGCGCCATCCTGTTCGGCGCGTCGGCGCTGCTGATTCTGGACCGCGTCCTGCCGCACGAGCACTTCATCAAGGGCAAGGAAGGCAAGCCCGCCCGCAACCTGCGGCGCACGTGGCTGTTTGTGTTTGCGATCACGCTGCACAACTTTCCCGAAGGCCTGGCGATCGGCGTCGGCTATGCCGGTGCAGACCCCGTGCAGGCCGGCTCGCTGGCCATGGGGATCTCGATTCAGGACGTGCCTGAAGGCCTGGTGGTGGCCATCGCGCTGCTGGCCGCCGGCTACCGGCGCGCGTTCGCGGTGGGATTCGGCATGGCTTCTGGCCTGGTCGAGCCGCTTGGCGCGGTGCTGGGTGCGGCAATCGTCGGCTGGTCGGCGTCGCTGCTGCCGTGGGGATTGGGTTTTGCCGCGGGCGCCATGCTGTTCGTCATCAGCCACGAAATCATTCCCGAGACCCATCGGAAAGGGCACGAGGTGCCCGCCACCTGCGGCCTGATGCTGGGATTCGTGTTGATGATGGTGCTGGACACCGCCCTGCAGTGACACCCGGCGCAGACACGGCTTAACCGGTATAAACGCGTCATTCCGCCCTTTAGCGCAATGACGCGTTGACGACGCTCATCCGTTTTCAGTAATTTAGGCCGGTGAGCCTGCGCTCACGGTATTTGTATATGCCGTTTTTGTCCGTTTTTCAGTAAGCCGTTTCGTCTGCAAGCCAACCCCAGGAGCTCGAATATGAAGAAGCACCTACTGATGATTGGTCTTATTGGCTCAATGACCTTCGCGGTCACCGGCCAGGCAGCTGATGCGAAAAAGCCTCTCGCCCTATGGCAATGCCAGGATTTCCTGGGCGTCCAAGAGACCTATCGCCCCGTCGTCGTCAGCTATGCAGAAGCGCTTAACAACAAGGGCAAGCCCGAAGAGGCCGTGCTTGACGTCGAGGGCATCAGCACCCGCACCCCGATGCTGGTCAAGCAGTGCAACGAAAATCCCAAGCAAATGCTGCGTGACGCCCTGGCGGGTCTGAAGAAGTAATGCCTCTGCTCCCCTGGAGCCTGCGCTCCAGGGGATTTGGCTGCATCGGCGGCTGCTCGGCTTTTCTACTGCGCTTCCCCTCCTTCCGCGCCCGTCCGGCGCTCCGCAATATCCCCTGTTTCTTAAACCCACGCGCCCCGTGTCAGGTGCCCGTGCGCGCCGTGCTGCGCTGCAAGGAACAACATTTGCTGCGGTCGCGCTTCCTGCAACTGGAGGCCCGACGATGAATTCATGGATTTTTGGTGACTGGATCAACGCACATCCGCTGGCGCTGTGGATCATCGCGCTGGGCGTGGGCGCGGTGCTGTTCACGGTGCTCGCCACCGTGCTGAAGGTGGTGCGCGCGCGGCTGGAGGCGCGCGCGCAACTGCCCGGCCACGGCTTTGCCAATGCCATGTCCCAGATCCTTCGCCGCACCAACTGGGTGCTGCTGGCTTTGCTGTGCCTGATGGCCGGCATCGACATCAGCGATGCGCCCATGCCGTGGAGCGGCGCCACGATCAGTCATCTGTGGTTCGTGCTGATGGCGCTGCAAGGCGCGTTGTGGCTGGAACGCGCCGTGGACGTGATGGTGCGCCGCGCCGTCCTGGCGCGTGGCGAAGCCAGTCTCGTCACAGCCACCCTCCTCGGCTTGCTGCTGCGCACCTTCGTGTGGGCGGTCGCGTTGCTGGCCATGTTGGACAACCTGGGCGTGAACATCACGGCGCTGGTCGCCAGCCTGGGCATCGGCGGCGTCGCGGTCGCCCTGGCGGTGCAGACCATTCTGAGCGACCTCTTCGCCTCCATCTCCATCGGCCTGGACAAGCCGTTTGAAGTGGGCGACTTCATCGTGTTTGGCGCGGTGGCAGGCAGCATCGAACACATCGGCCTGAAGACCACGCGCATCCGCAGCCTCGGCGGCGAGCAGATCGTGTGCTCGAACACCGAACTGCTCAAGCAGACCATCCAGAACTACAAGCGCATGCAGCAGCGGCGCATCGTCTTCTCGGTGCGCATCAGCTACAAGACCGACGTCGAACGCGCCGCCACCGTCCCGGGCATCCTGCGCGACCGGATCAACGAGCAGGCCGACGTGCGATTCGACCGCGCGCATCTGGCGCGATTCGGCGACAGCGCGCTGGAGTATGAGGCCGTGTATTACCTGATGAGCGCGGACTACAACCGCTACATGGACACGCAGCAGGCGATAAACCTAGGCATCATGCGCTCGCTCGAAGCGGCGGGCATCACGCTGGCGCTGCCGGAGCGCATCGTCCACGTCAACGCGCCCGAAACCGATGAACCGGCCGAGCCGGTGTTGGCGTCGGCGCGCGGATAGGCACGCCGCTTGCAGCCGCAATGCGTTTTCAAGGAGAACACCATGAATGCCAACCATCCCGGCGGCCGCGATCCGGCCGCAGACGCCCACGATCCGGCGCGCGCCGCCACGAACGCAGACGGCAATCCCGCCCCCGAGCCGTCGACCGAAGACCAAGTCGATATCGCGGATCGTGTGCAGAAGGATCTTGCCAAGGCCAACGACCGGGAGCGCGCCCGACAAGAGGCGTCAGTGGAGCAACAGGCCATTGATGGCAATCCCGCGCCGCAACCCGACGTGGAAGGCGGCATGTTCAAGCCGGCCGACGACACGCCGGCCGTGCTGCCGGAGAAATCCGGGCCGAAAGAATAAACCTTCCGTCGCTATAGCCCCAAGGTCAGCAGCATCAGGAACGCGCCAAACAGCACAAAGTGCGTCAGGCCTTCGATGGCGTTGGTCTGGCCGTCATTCAGGTTGATGGCCGCCACGATCAACGTGACCAGCATCATCAGCGTCTGCAGCGGCGTCATCGCCATGTCGATCCGCTGTCCGGTGAAGAGGGCCATCGCCTCCATCGCCGGCACGGTCAGAATCACGGTCGACAGCGACGCGCCGAGCGCGATGTTGACCACCGATTGCATGCGGTTGGCAAGCGCCGCCCGGAAAGCCGTCAACATCTCGGGCGCGGCCGAGATGCCCGCCACCACCAGGGCGATCAGCCCGACCGGCACGTCCATTCCTTCCAGACTGCGGTTCAGCGCATGCGACATCAGCTCGGCCAGCGCGCCCACCGCCACGATCCCGACCGCCATCACGGCGGCCGACTGGCGCCAGCCGGGACCGCCGCCGGGCGGCACTGACGTGCGCGTCTTTTTTTCGGGATAGCTGTAGCTGAAGAAATAGCTGTGAGGCCCGGTTTGCATGCGCACGAACACGCCATACATCAGCAGCATCGACACCACGGTGAAGGCGCTATAGGCGCGCCAACTGGGCTGCGGCACGAACTCGGGAATGATCATCGACACCGTGACAGCAGTCAGGATCATCACGCTATACGTGCGCGCCGAGTCGTCGTTGTATGCCTGTTCGCCGTGCTTGAACCCGCCGATCAGGGCGGCCACGCCAAGAATGCCGTTGATATCCAGCATGACCGCCGAATAGATGCTGTCGCGAACCAGCGTCGGCGAGCCCGCCTTGGACGACACGATCACCAGCACGATCACTTCCACCAACACCGCTGACAGCGTCAGGATCATGCTGCCGTACGGGTCGCCGAGTTTCTGCGCGATGCGTTCCGCATGGCGCGCAACGCTCAGGGAGGCGGCAAGGATCGCCGCGATCAGCACGGCCGTTTCCGCCAGGCTTGCTGCTTGGCCCAGACCCTCCAGTTGCGGGTCGATCATGAACCCCGCGATCGCAAGCGCGCAGGCGAGCAGCAGGAACTTTTCGGAATGCAGTAGGGATTTCATCGCAACGAGGCGGGCCGGAACACCGAGAGCCTAGCACGCACCGTTCCAGCCGCGGCGCGCGGGATCGGGCATGCGGCTTGCTGTCCATAGGGTCCGTGCATGTATGGATGGAGCGCCATGCCGAAAAGGAACGCAGCAAAGCGGCAAACGAGATCCCGGCCGCAATCACGATCCGGGAAGACCGGCAAACCGAATCCGGTTTCCCATTTTTTTGACCGCTTCGCGTCGCTTGTGACCAAGTGGGCGGGCTCACCCGTCGCTTTCGGCATCGCGCTGATCGCGGTGGTGGTATGGGCGATCTCGGGGCCCGCGTTCGGCTTTTCCGAGACCTGGCAACTGGTTATCAACACAGGCACCACCATCATCACCTTCCTGATGGTTTTCCTGATTCAGCAAAGCCAGAACAAGGACAGCGAGGCGCTGCATCTGAAACTGGACGAGCTGCTGATTGCGGTCAAGGGGGCCGACGAGCAACTGGTCGACGCCGAGCGTCTGGATGAAGACAAGCTGCTTGCCTTGGCGTCCGCATTGACGGCCCGCGCCCGCAAGCAACATCGTCAGCGGGCACGCGGCCGACGGCGCGATTGACTCATTACCGCGCCGTCGGCCGCGCACTTTCGCACGCGTCGTGCTGCTTTCACGCCCGCACAGCCATTTGCCGGATCGCGGCCTGGGTGATTGCGGCAAACGCCTTCGGATCGTTGAACGCACGCGCGGTCAGCATGGCGCCATGCACCGTGGACATGAAGGCCTGCGCCTCCACCTGCGCGCTGTCGCGCAATTGAAACTGCCCAGCCTTCTCCCCGGCTTCAAGCACCGAGGCGAGCCACGCGGTCAAATCTGTGAAATAAGCCCGCACCTCGGCCGCGACTTCCTGGGGAATCATCGGCGCCTCCGCCGCCAGCATCGCGCAGATGCACATCGACGCGCTGCCTTCGCGGATGCACTTGGCCCAGTAGTCCGTGTAGGCGGTCAGGCGATCCACGGGATCGGCCACGTGCTGATCCAGCGCTGCCAGTCCCGCGAGCGCTTCTTCGCGATGGCGAACCACCACGGTCAGGACGAGTTCGGCCTTCGTGGGAAAGTGATGATGGATGCTGGGTTTGCCGATGCGCACACGCTCTGACACGTCGGCATAGCTGAACCCGTGATAACCGCCTTCAGCGAGCAACAGTTTCGTGTGCGCGACGATCTCGGCTGCGCGGGTAGAAAGTTCCGGGCTCATGGCCAAAATGACTCCGATTGGCGGGGGCAAGTCGATGCGAATGCGCGCCAATCTACTAGTTGGTCGGTTGCGTGTCAAGACGGCGATTGTGCCGCCTTGATCGTCTCCGACTATGGAATCGCTGACACGTCCCGGCCAGTAGGCGCCTCGAGACTGCCCGAAGGATGCGCCGGCCGCGACAACTGCGCCGGACTCGACCGAGTCGAAGGAATCGGCGGACGTCCCGAACGTGACACACTCGCCGGATCCGAAGGCCGCCACGCGCGCGAGGCTTGCGTGGCCTGCAACGCCCGCGCCGTCCGCAGCCGCCTCACCTGGTCGTCCAGCTGCGCCCGCAGGCGCTCGATCTCCGCGTCATCGGCCGAGCGCACCGCGGCGGCGCGCACCTCCTCGACCATCTTTTCCAGCCGCGCCATGTCCGGATCAGGCAATGGATTGCTGACGCGCCGCACCTGCATGCGGCCCATCAACTCGTTAACGCGATCGCGCAGCGCCACGGCAGCCATCGCGCGCAGGGGCTGCCGTAAAAACTTTGGCCATCCGAGCGACGCTCCCGCGGCCAGTGCGGCCGTCCGCGCCCACGCCCCGCCGACCTTGCTGCGAGGCGCGCTGCGCGCCATGGGAATGGAGAGCGCCTGGCGGTCACGTTCCATCTTGGCCAGAAGGGCCGCCTTGTCAGCTAACGTGGTCATCTTGGGCATAGTGGCTCCGTGCAGCAGCGGTATCGAGGCGCACCTGGTGGCTCAGCTCCGCAAAGGGCGATCCCTTCGGTGCGCTACGTGTCGAAATGGCGAGCGAAATGAGCGTGATGAGCAACCACGCGCCGGCAACGAGCCACGCGGCAAGTTTGCGGTGCTCGGTGTCCCAAAAGCTCACGATGGCGGCCACCGACACAAACCCCAACGTGCCCAGACCGCAGAAAACCAGGGCCACGCTACTGATCACCGTGGCGACCAGTGCCGCCCGGTACAGGGACAACTCGATACCCACCAACTCTACGTAGTCTCCCGAGCGTTCGGCGGCAAAGGCCGCGATGCGGCGCAATCTGCGCAATCGTTCTGAAATCATGGCGTCTCCTTGGGCTTGGCCCCCCCAGTCAGCAATTTGCATTCCGGCAGGAACGCGCGCAGGCCGGAAATCTTGCCAAGCTGGTCAGGACGGCCCACCAGGTTCGACTTTTGGCCCCCCACCACCGCCTTGCTGAAGGGATGCGCAGTCTTAAGACCGCCCGGCGGCGCGTCTTCCCGTCAGGCGCAGCAGAAGCCCGGCCAGCTGCTCCAGCCGGTAAGGCTTGGACAACAGCGGAATCCCCTCCTGCCCCGCCCTTTTCACTTCCTCGCCCAGATAGCCGGTCATCAATGCCACCGGAAGATCGGGCCTCTGGGCGCGCACTTCCCGCGCCAGTTGAATGCCGCTCTTGCCGCCGGGCATCATGGCATCCGTCAGCATCACATCGATGGCGGCGCCGTCATTCAAGATGTCCAAGGCTTCGGCGGCACTGGCGGCGGGCGTCACGACATAACCCAGCTCTTCCAGCATGCTGGCGGTCAGGGTCGCGACTTCCGCATCGTCTTCCACCAGCAGCACGTTCAGTGCCGCAGGCTGCTCCTGGACCGAGCCGGACTCTGCCGACCTGCCCGGCGCAGCCAGCCGCCGTTTCGACCGCGGCAGGCAGACAGAAACGGTGGTGCCGACGTCCATTTCCGTGGAAAGCTCGATGGCGCCGCCCGACTGTTTGGCAAAGCCGTACGCTTGCGCCAGTCCCAGGCCCGATCCCTTGCCGACATCTTTGGTGGTGAAAAACGGTTCAAATACGCGTTCAGCCACCGCCGGGCTCATGCCTGTTCCGGTGTCCGACACCCGCAAGGCGATGTGGTCGACGGTCAACTCACCCTTTCCCGATGCGACCACGTTCTCGGTCCGGATCTCGATTACGCCGCCCTCCGGCATGGCGTCGCGCGCATTGACCGCCAGATTCAAAATCACGAGTTCCAACTCGCCAGGGTCCACTTCGACCGGCCAGAGATCGTCGGCCAGCGCCAGCGCAATGACGATGTCGCCGCGCAGGCTGCGCTCGAGCATCTCGAGCATGTTTTGAACGACCGTGTTCAGGTTGAGGACCTCCGGGCGCAAGGCCTGCCTGCGCGCAAACGTCAGCAATTGGCGCGACAACGACGCGCCGCGGTCCACGGCCTGCCGCATCGAGCCATACAGCCGGGTTCGCCGGGCTTCGTCGATGGGACGCTGCAGCATCTGCAGCCCGCCGGAGATGACCATCAGCAGGTTATTGAAGTCGTGGGCCACCCCGCCGGTGAGCTGACCCAGCGCTTCGAGTTTCTGCGCCTGGCGCAGCGACTCTTCGATCCTGCTGCGTTCGCGCATCTGCTGCTGGAGTTCGGCATTGGCCAGTTCCAGTTCGCGCGTTCGGCTTGCCACGATGGACTCAAGGGCCTGGGCAGCCTGCTTCTCCGCCTGAAGCAGCGAGCGGATTTCGTACTGCCGCGTCCGGGCCCGCGCGGCCGTTTGAACCGTCGTGGTCAACGCGAGACTCTGGACGGGACGTTCCAGCAGCGAAACGTTGCCCAACAATTCGGTCATCCGCTCGCGCCAGCGCACGACGGGGCCGCTCTGTGTCTTGCCAGTCAATACGACAAAGGGCAGCCCCGACCACGCCGGCTGGGCCTGCAACCACCCGGCTACCCGTTCCAGGTTTTTGCCGAACAGGGCTTCCTCGGTCAGGCAGACGGTGAGGGCACCAGCGTCCATCTGCGCAAGCAAGTCCTCGATATCCCGACAGACGTACGTGTCGAAACCTGCGCGCTGCAGCAGCCTCGCGCCAGCCTCCCCATCGCGGCCTATCGGTGCGTGGACAAGCACGCGTGCTTCGGCGTCCTCAGGTCGATGCATCGGGATTGTTCAGCAGAAGGCGCAAGTCATCGCCCGTGTATTGCGGCGTTCCCGAAAATATTCCATGAAACGAGGTCAACGGCGGCCCAACGACCAGGCCATCTTCGGACATGCTGAATTCGCGGATGGCATGCTCGTGTGCGCCACTGCGCTTCTTGACGACAGAGATGGCGCGCCGGACGCTTCCATCAAACTCGAAATACCGCAGCATGATGACCGTGTCGCTCAGATAGCTGATGTCCATCGGCGTCTCCATCGGCCCCACCACCCCATGCTGGGCCAGGATCATCACCGTCGTCACGCCCTGCTGCCCCAGGTAGCTCAGCAATTCGTGCATCTGCAGAATCAAAAAGCGCCCGTCGGGCATGGCGTTCAGATAGCCGTTCAAACTGTCGAACACCACCACGCGCGCGCCATCATCTTCGACCGCGCGGCGAACCATCGCCGTGAATTCGCCCGGCGCCATCTCCGCGGGGTCGATTTGCTTGAAGGTCAGAAGCCCTGCCTCCAGCGCGGATTCCAGCGGCATTCCCAGCGCACGTGAGCGCGCGAAGAACGTGGCCCGGGACTCGTCGAACGCGAAGATGGCTGCGTGCTCGCCCCGCTGCGTCGATGCCAGCGCATAGGTCGCCGCAAGCGAAGACTTGCCCACCCCCGCCGCGCCGATCAGCAGAACATTCGTACCGCGGTCCAACCCGCCGCCCAGCAGGCTATCCAGTTCGGCGTTGCCGCTGGGTGTGGGCGTTGGGGCAAACGCTTTGTGATGCTCCGCCGCAACGAGCCGCGGATAAACCTCCAGCCCGCCCTTCCTGATCGTGAAGTCGTGGTAGCCACCACGAAAATCCATGCCGCGCATTTTCAATATGCGCAGCCGCCGTCGCTGGGCGCCGTAGTCGACCGCCAATTGCTCAAGGGCGATGACGCCGTGCGAGATAGAGTGCAATTGCAGGTCGTCCTCTTTGGCCGCCTGGTCGTCCAGCAGGATCACCGTGCACCGGCGATTGGCGAAAAAGTGCTTCATCGCCAGGATCTGGCGGCGATAGCGCAAGGAGCCCTGCGCCAGCAGGCGAAGTTCCGACAGGCTATCAATGACGACGCGCGCCGGATCAAGCGATTCGACCTTGTCCAGGATGAGGCGAGTCGTCTCGGTCAACTCCATTTCGGCGGGGTGCAGGACGGTGAGCTCCCGCTCCGGATCCAATACGTCTTCAGACACCAGTTCAAGGATCTCGACACCGTCCAACGACCATCCGTGGCGGTGAGCGACCAAGCTCAGCTCAGCCGGGCTTTCAGACAACGCGACATACAGTGCGCGCTCGCCCTGGCGGACGCCTTCCATCAGGAATTGCATTCCCATGGTCGTCTTTCCCGTTCCCGGCTTCCCTTCGCAGAGATACATTTTGTTGGGATCCAAGCCGCCGCCAAGAATGTCGTCGATGCCGGTATTTCCGGTGGAGATTCGGGCGTCTGGCTTGAAAGCCGCAGTCTGTTCTTCAGTCGTTGCGCTCATGGCTTTCCCGTAATACGAGTGAGACATGAAGCATATCGCTATCGTCAATTCGCAATGGCATCCAGCCGGAAAGATATGTTACGTACTGAATCGCCCTGCTCTCAGGGGAACTTACGGCCGACGCTCGCACGGTGGAACGCCCGGAAAGGGCTGCCTGGCTTGGCATGCCGGCGGCCTTGTAACAGGACGGGGGTCAACCAAAAAAGAAACGCCCGCCTTCTGCATCGCAATGCAGAAGGCGGGCGTCTTGCGGGTCAAACCGTTATTCGAACGAAATCTGAAGTTGAGGATTGATCTTCCATTCGAATCGGGCGCTGGCCTCGCCGCCGCCGGCGTCCTGGGCCAACACCACATACCGGCCTTCTTGCGGGGTCGGCGGCACCAGGCCCCGAAGCGTGCCGGTGGCCTCGTCGAACTTCAGGCCTTCCGGAAGCCGGGCAGGCGTCGTGCCGTCCTTGTCGAAAAGCGTGTAGCGCACCGCACCGCTTCCGCCCGTGGCGTTGACCACCGGCACCGCCGACGGCATCGTGGCGCCCGCCGTGAGTTCGATCGGAAGAGTGGAGACCTCCAGCGCGGGCGCCAGGTTGAAATCGACGGGAATGGAAACGCGGGCGCCGCCCTCGTCGCTGATGGTGGCCGTAAGCCCCGCCATTTTTTCCAGGGACTTGGGCACCGCGCCGCTGACACGGCCGCTGCCGTCGAGCACCAGCCCGGAAGGAATGCGCATGGCGCTGCCGTCGGGATTGGAATAGGTAACGGCGTAGTTGCCGGTGCCGCCGCTGACGTTGATGAACTTGACGGGGCTCTTGATGCGCCCGCCCGCCGTCGCTTGAATGGAGCCGCCCTCAACGTTCAAGGGCGGATTGATGGTCAGTTGCACGGTGCGGCTGGCCTTACCGCCGCCGCTGTCTTCGACCTGGATGAGATACGTCAACGTCTTGGGGCTGGCCACGGAGGGCGCGGCGCCAGACAGTGAACCGTCGGATCCGAACACCAGGCCGGCCGGCAGTTCGGCGGGTTTGCCGCTGGTGTCGAGCAGGTGGAAGTTCAACGCCCCGGTGCCGCCCGACGTGCGCACCCGGATCAACTGGGAATTGAGCGTTGCGCCCGAAGTGATGGAGAGCCCCCTGTCCGGTGCCACGGCAGCCGGGCGGGCGCGGGTGATTTCTTGACCGCTCGTGGACGCCGCGGAAGCTGCCGGCGCCTTGGTGCCGGATGAAGGAGCCCCCTTGGCGGGCGCGGCACGCTGAGTGATTTTTCCAACGGGCGGTTTGAAGTCTTCGGCAGCGATGACTTGGCCGGGCGTGACTGCGATCAGTCCAACAGCGGCTCCCAGACACGCGAATCGGGAGATTAACTTTTTATTCATAACGGTCCTTGTGACTTAATCAACGATGCGCAGTGCGCATTACACGTCTCTCTACAGGCCAGGCGCGGCAGCCCGGCGTGCGAGACCCCAATTACCTCGTGCCCTTCATTCAGACCTTGATGCGCCGCTTTGCCGCTTTGCATTTACATCACGGCGCCGCGCAAGGCTGCAGGTCACGTTCTGCGTCAACGAATCTGGAAACTGGGCGTCACATTATTTCAAGATCAACCGGCCGAAATGCAGAGTAGAACTACCTCTTTGCAGGCACAAAATGGCGGTAAGCCTCAGTGGGCCTGCCGTCGCTGACCGGCTTTATCAGACCAACGAAAAGGCGGGCCAAGGCGAGCGAGGTGTTGATGTTCAACTTCGAGTAAATGCGCGCCTTGTGGTTGTCGACGGTACGGACTGAAATATGAAGATGCTCGGCGATCTCTTTGCTGGAATGTCCGGCGATGACGCCTTGGACGATCACCAGTTCGCGCGGCGTGAGCATGGCTTTGCGTGCTTCTTCCTGGGCTGATCGGAGCCGATTCAGGTGAGCACGGCGGCTCAGGCGCAGCGCATAATGAATGGCTTGGCAGAGCCGGCTTGAGTTCAAGGGCTTGGCGAAGAAATCGACAGCGCCGCGCCGCATGGCTTCGACGGCATCTCCGAATTCGGGCTCGGCCTTGATGAAGATGGTTGGCAACGCCGCGTTGGCCTGGACCAGATCGCGCTGTACCGCGGTATCGGCAGCCGCCTTCCCGAAATCCATGATGAGGCAGTCGCACTCGCCCGCCGAATAAATGGACAGGAATTCGCGGACTGTTCGGCTTTGCACGACTTCGATGGAGAAGTCGGCGAGCGTCCGGCGGACCGCCCACACCGAAGACTCGTCCTCGTCCACGATGTAGGCTTTGGAGCCGCTGGGCAATGCGCTGGCTTGGCCAATGACTGATTCCGCATCGCGCGATGCCAGAAACTCGTCCGGAAGGGACCGGTATTGGTACTGCCTCCACCGCAGCGGTTGTTCGGAATACGGCATCGTTGAACAGCCAGGAAGAATTGAAAAGTGTCCGATACGGCCGGCAAATTGCCTGCACGCAGCGCAGGCGAGTATAGGTATGCAGCCCCCGTCCCGAAATCGGAAATTTATTAAAAACTTGGGTGACCGTTCACCGGACAGGATTACTCAATCTTGCCGCTATCGACTTATAGCCAGGAGTAATATGACGCGTCTGGCGTCAAACCCGCCGGCGCAAGCAAGCCGATTCACGCCTGGTCCTTCCCACCCCTGTCGACAGCGGAGCATCCCTCCGTGCCTGCCCTCGGTGTCTGCAAGTCCTGGCGCACAAGCGGCCATAAAAAGACATCGAGGAGAAGCGGATTGGACAAGCAAGAGTCGGGCGGCTGGTATTTCGGCTGGAACATCGTCGGCGCCGCCACGGTACTCACCCTGTTTACGGTCGGCCTGCGCATGGGCATCGGACCGTTCTTTCTGCCCATGGCCGAGAGCCTGGGCTTTTCGCGCAGCCTGCTTTCGGGCATCGTCGCCATCGGCATGCTGTGCTATGGCCTGGGCATGCCGCTGGCCGGTTATCTGGTCAGCATCCGCGGCACGCGCTTCGTCCTGCTGACCGGCACGGCCATCGTGGTATTGGCTTCCATCTGGACCGTTTTCGCGCGCGGGCCCCTCGAATTTTTGCTGGCTTTTGGCGTTGCGCTATCGGTGGGTCTGGCCTTCACGAGTCCGGTCGCGCTGACGCCGGTGATCAGCCGCTGGTTCACGCGGCAGCGCGGTATGGCGCTCTTTTTTCTGTCCACGGGGTCGATGGCCGGCATCGCACTGATGACGCCGACGCTCACCTATGCGATCTCGGCGGTCGGCTGGCAGGAAACGCTGCTGGGCTTCGCCGTGCTGTTTGCGCTGCTGACCGTGCCGGTCGCGCTTTTCGTGATGCGTGACGAGGCGCCCGAGCACACCGACCTGCTGCCCCATCAGATCATCGAAAAGACCGGCGCGGCCAAGCCGACAGCCAAGGCGCCCGCGCCGGGGCTGGGTGATGCCCTGCGCACGTTGCCGTTCTGGCAGGTCGCGCTGGGTCTGTTTGCCTGTGGTTTCAGCATGAACCTGCTGGGCACGCACGGCATGCCCATGCTGATGGACCACGGCTTTGACGCCACCACCAGCTCGCTGGGCATCGGCCTGATTGGCCTGGTCGCCATTTTCAGCACCCTGGTGCTGGGCCGCATGTCCGATCAGGTCGAACGCCGCAACATCCTTGCCGCCATCTATCTGGTGCGGGGACTGGGATTCTTCGCGCTGGTCATGGTGGGCGCGCATTGGGAACTGTATCTGGCCGCCACCATCGGCGGCATCGTCTGGGCTGGCAGCATTGCGCTGTCCTCGGCGATTCTGGCGGACGTGTATGGCATCCGTCTGGTCGGCGTGCTGTACGGGCTGACGTATCTGGGCCACCAGATCGGCGGCATGATCAGCTCGTGGCTGGGCGGCTGGGCGTTCGAGACCTTTGGCACCCACTGGGTGGCCTTCGGGTCGGCCGGTACGTTGCTGTTCCTGGCCGCATTCATCTCGATGCGCCTGCCGCCGCGCGGAATCCTGCGCGCGCCACGCGCGGTGCCTGCCGCCGGACGCTGAATCGCCCGCGCGCAGGCGATATGCCGAGGGTGCGCTGCCCCCCCCGGCCCGCAGGCGTTAACGGTCTTTCAGCAACGACACCAGCTCGGGCACATAACGTTCGCCGCCGCCTTGCGCAACGGCCTGATCGAACGTTTGCTGCACGGCGGCGCCGATCTCGCGGACCGCCCCGGCCTCGGCGGCCATGGTGTTGTAGTACGAAAGGTCCTTCTGCGCGTTCGACATGAAAAAGCGCAGGGACGACGGATCCTGCTCCAGCAGATACGGCTTGATGCGCTCCAACGCCACGCCGCCGCCGCCGCCCTTGGCCAGCACTTCCGCAAAGACGGCCGGGTCGATGTCCGAACGCAGCGCGCACGCCGCGGCTTCGGACAGCAGCGCCACCACGCCCAGCGACACATAGTTGTGCAGCAACTTCATGCGATGGCCGGCGCCCACCGGGCCGGCATGCGTGATGTTTTCGGCAAAGCAGGCCAAGAGCGGCTTGCATTCGTCAAACAACGCCGCGTCGCCGCCCACCAGCAGGTTAAGGCGGCCTTCGGCGGCTTCTTTCGGGGTGCGCGTCATGGGCGCGTCCAGAAAGCGTCCGCCGCTTTCGGTGACGGCCTGTGCGACCTTCACGGTCGACGACGGAATGGCCGTTGAGCAATCGATGATGACGGTGCCGGGACGCAGCCCCTCTAGCACACCGGCCGGCGACAGCAGCACGGCTTCGACCTGCGGGCTGCCGGTGACGCACAGGATGATTACATCCGACTGCGCAGCCAGCTCGGCCCCGCTGGTTACGCTGACCGCGCCGGCGGCCTTGAGCGCGTCCAGCGGCTGGTTGCCCGGGTGTTCGAGCACGGTCAGCGCGTGACCATGCTTGACCAGGTTGCTTGCAATGCCGTGGCCCATGAGGCCGATACCAACCATGCCGACTTTCGCCATCTTCAAATGCTCCTGCCATGTAGGGTGATTGTTGTGCCGTAAATCTTACCCTCAGAAGATGAGCGCTGGGCCGGGGGGTTGCACGGCGTGGTGACAATTTCGCGTACGTCCGCGCCCCGATCACCGCACTATGCCTGCGCGGGCGCGTCTGGAATACTTTCACGAATCGTCCTACGGGACTCTTGCATCGCCAGCCATGACAGACTCCCTTCCCGCCGGTTTCACACCCTGGTATCCCAGCAGCCAGTTCATGCGCCACCTGAACGACCTGGGCCCGTTCTACCGCCGCAAGGCCGACAACGTGTTGGCCCTGCGGGTCACCACGGCGCACGGCAACATGCACGGCATGGCACACGGCGGATTCCTGGCCACGTTTGCCGACAGTGCGCTGGGCCTCGTCATTTCCGAAGACGCCCACGTCTCCGTCGTCACGGCGCAGATGTCCGTCGAGTTTCTGAATGCCGTCAATCCGGGCGATTGGCTCGAAGCTCACGTGCAGATCGACAAGCAGGGCAAGCGGCTCATCTACGCGACCTGCCGCCTTCAGGTGGAGGGCCGCGTCATGCTCAAGGCGAGCGCCGTGTTCGCGGTGCGCCATGCGGCGGTGCCTGCTTCGGACGGCTGATCGACGAAGCGGGCATGGCCGGCGGCACAGGCTTGCCGGCCGGGACCCGCGCTACAAGGGACCCACGCTACAAATAAGGCGTAGCCAGCCAGATCACCTTGTTGCGCAGGCGCTTCGCAAAAGGCGCCTGCAGCAGATCTTCCAGCGTCACGCGGTGCGCATTGGCGATCAACGCATCAACGCGCGCGCCGATCCAGCGCGCCACCTCGGGATCGTAGATTTCGGTGTCCAATTCGAAATTCAATCGCAGGCTGCGCGGATCCAGGTTCGACGAGCCGGCGTAAGTCCACGCGCCGTCCACCGTCATCAGCTTGGAGTGATCGAACGCACCGCTCGACCGCCAGACGCGGCAGCCCGTTCGCACCACCTGATCAAGCTGCGCCGTCATCGCGTAGTCCACCAGCCGCAGGTTGTTCTTGCCCGGAATCACGATGTCCACGACGATCCCACGTCGCGCCGCCGTGGCCAGCGCGCCGATCAGCGTCTGGTCGGGCAGGAAGTAAGGCGATTGGATCCGCACGTGATGCCGCGCCACCGCCAACGCGCCCAGCAGCATGTTGTGCGTGCTGCCGATCGCGCGGTCTGGGCCGGACGGCACGCAGCGGATCGGCACACGGCCCGACGGCGGCAGGTAGTCAGGATCGAACCAAGGCTTGGCGGACAGCGACTCGTGCGTCGTGAAATTCCAGTCATGCGCGAACACCGACATCAGCTGCGTCACGATCGGCCCTTCCACGCGGAAGTGCGTGTCGTGGTTGGTGGCCTCCCCCGCCAGCGCGCTGACAAACGCCGCCCGCACGTTCATGCCGCCCGTAAACCCAACACGTCCGTCCACCACCAGCACCTTGCGGTGGCTGCGCAGATTGGCGTAGGGCATGCGCAGCACGCCCAGCGGATTGGTCATGAACCGCGCCACCGGCACGTTCGCCTTCGCCAGCATGCGCACGATCGGCGGGCGTGAATACTTGGAACCCACGGCGTCGATCAGCACCCGCACCTGCACACCGCGCGCCTGCGCTTCGATCAGCGCCTCGGCCACCTCGCGCCCGATCGGATCGTTATCGAAGATGTAGCTCTGCATCGCCACCGTGTGCCGCGCCTCGCGGATGGCCTGCAGCATCGCGGGATACGTCTCGTCGCCACCCGCCAGCGGCCGCACCTGGTTGCCGCCCAGCAGCTCGAACCGGCTCACGCGGTCGCCAAGCACTTTCAATGACGCAAACTGCTCGCCCGATATGGGCACCACATCCACCGGCGCCGTCGCGACCTGCCCAGCGTCCTCGAGCATCGCGTCGTCCCGCTGCTGCGACACCCGCGTCTTGCGAATGCGGTTGATCCCCGCCACGAAATAGAAAAGCGCCCCAAGGATCGGCGAGAACATCGCCACCCCCACCCAGCCTATGGCCGCCCGCACGTCCTGCTTGGTCATCGCGGCATGCACCGCCGCGCCCGTGCCCGCCACGATGCTGATGGCAAAGGCGACATGAGGCCAGTATTCGATCAAAAATGCGTGTACGCGATCCATGGCGATGGCTTGAGACACGGCCTCCGGTGGTTAACCAGCGCAAGAATAGCAAGGCTGCCGCCTGTGGCAAGACTACTTTTTAAAGGCGATTTCACACCCTTCAAAAAAACGTGCTAGAATTCGGCCTCTTCGTTGTTGAGCAGCTTTCGAAACAAAATTCAAAGACGCAAAACGACGAAAGCACTGAAGGAAACTGAAGTGCAAAGCAGTACCAGAGGTGGCTGTAGCTCAGTTGGTAGAGTCCCGGATTGTGATTCCGGTTGTCGTGGGTTCGAGCCCCATCAGCCACCCCAAGAATTCATTTGAAATCAGCCGCTTTTAGCGGCTTTTTTCTTTTCTGGCGCTAATTAAATTCAATAATCCAGGCGCTGGAAAATAAATTTGCGTATCGAGTCGCAGGCCAAAATGCGCGACTAAGTGCTCCACTAAGCGCTCGTCAAATCGCATTTCAAATCGCATTTCAAATCGCACGTCAAAGCGCACCGCGAGGCAAAGTTTGACCGCGCGCCCCGCTGCCGGCCGAAGTTACGAATGAACGGGGTGTGAAACCCACGGCGCGGTCGCGCCTCGCGAATGCTATCGCGGCGACACGTAGATCAGCCCGCCTGCTCCAGAAACGCCTGCAAGGCGGGCACCGTATTCAGCACATGCTGGCGCATCGCGGCCTCGCAACGCGCCGCGTCGCGGGTCTGTAGCGCGTCGATCAGTTCCTGGTGCGATTCGCGCACGCGCAGCACGCGGCCGGGCTGGGCAGCCCAGAGGCGCATGTAGGGTTCGACAACCGAATGCAGTTCCGAGATCTGGTTCAGCAGGCGCGGTTGCTTGCAGAAGCTGCACAGGTATTCGTGGAATTCGCGGTGCGCGGCGGTCCAGTCCAGGTCTTCGTTTGCCCCCTGGTCCAACTGCTCGAGCATGTTGGTCAGCCGGCGGATGTGTTCGGGGCCCATGTTTTCCACGGCATTGCGCGTGGCCAGTCCTTCGAGCACGGAGCGCATCTCAAAGACCTCGAGCATCTCCTGCTGATTCAAGCCGCGCACCACGGCGCCGCGATTGGCGCGGATTTCGACCAGACCTTCCGACGCAAGGCGGCGCAGCGCGCCGCGCACGGGCATGCGACTGGTGCCGATCTCGGCGGCCACCACGTCGGGCACGAGGCGCTGGCCGGGCGCGTAGCGGCCCAGGCGGATTTCGCGCTGTAAATGCAGGTACGCCTCGTCTTCGGCGCTGATGGCTGTCTTCTGGAATTGCAGCACTGACGTCCCCGGGCTTGGAAAGCCGCCATGATAGATAAGGGCGAAAATAACACAAATTGGATCCAATGATCCATGGATGCAAATCCCTATGGCCGGGGGTTCGCGCGTTGCGTTTAATCCAGGGCAGGACGCGGCAGACCGCGCCCGCTCGACCGGAACGGGCATCAGACCCGACCCGGCGCATACGCTTTCCATAACGCGATCAAGGGGAATCCATGAAATTTCGTCTCATCCGGGCGCTGGCAGGCGCCGCCGCGATGGCCTTCGGGGCGCAAGCGGCCGCGCAAGCCACGGACTGGCCGCAGCATCCCGTGCGTATCGTCGTGCCCTTCCAGGCTGGCTCGGCCACGGACCTGATCTCGCGCCAGCTTGGCGCGGCGCTGTCCGCCGAACTGGGCCAGCCCTTCGTCATCGAGGCCCGCCCGGGCGCCGCGGCCGCGATCGGCAGCGCGTCGGTCGCGCGGTCGGCGGCGGACGGCTACACATTGCTGATGGGCGGTCCGGCTGCCGTCGTCACCAACCGCTTCCTGCAGAAGCGCCTGGCTTACGACCCCGACGCTTTCGAACTGGTGTCGATGGTGGCCTACACGCCGAATATCCTGCTGGCCAATCCCTCGCAGCCGTTCAAGACGCTGCCCGAAATGGTGGCCTATGCGCGCGCCAATCCCGGCAAGCTGACCTATGCCTCATTCGGCACGGGCACGACCTCGCACATGGCGGGCGAGATGCTCAAGTCCGTCGCTGGCATCGACATCCTGCACGTGCCCTACAAGGGCGCCGGCGAAGCCATCCCCGCCCTGCTGAGCGGTCAGGTGTCCATGTACTTCGACACCATCATGACCGGACTGCCCCAGGCCAAGAGCGGCTCGCTGCTGGCGCTGGGCATGTCCAATTCGCAGCGCTCGGCGCTGGCGCCGGACATCCCGACGATCGCCGAGCAAGGCTTTTCGGGCTACGACATCGCGCCGTGGTACGGTCTGGTCGCGCCCCAAGGCACGCCCGCACCGATCCTCGACAGGCTCAACAAAGCCGTCAACAAAGTGCTCGCCGACCCCGCATTGCGCGGTAAGCTCGCCGAAGCCGGCGCCGAGCCGCGTGGCGGCAGCCGCGAGGAATTCGCCGCGTTCATCAAGGCCGAGATTCCGCGCACCAAGCAGCTGATCGACCAGGCCGGCATCACCCCGCAGTAATTTTTCCAACGAGTTCCAGCACCCATGTCCTCCCCCTTCGATTGGTCTTTTCCGTACGCTTCCCGAAAAATGCCGGTCCTGGCCGCCAACGCGGTCGCGACCAGCCAGCCGCTGGCTGCGCAAGCGGGACTACGCATGCTGCTGGCCGGTGGCAATGCCGTTGACAGCGCCATTGCCACCGCGATCGCCCTGACCGTCGTCGAGCCCGTGATGAACGGGATCGGCGGCGACATGTTTGCCCTGATCTGGCACGACGGCCAGCTTCACGGTCTGAACTCCAGCGGTTGTGCGCCGGCCGCGTGGACGCCCGAGTACTTCAAGGGCCGCGACGCCATGCCGGGCACCGGCTGGGGCACGGTCACGGTGCCGGGTCAGATCGCGGGCTGGAAGGCCTTGTCCGACCGCTTCGGCAAGCTGCCCTTCGCCAAATTGTTCGAGCCCGCCATCGCGTATGCCGAGGAAGGCTTTGCGGTGTCGCCCACCATTGCGCGCCAATGGGCCAACCAGGCGCCTAAGCTCGCGGCCGAGCCGGGCTTTGCCGAGGCTTTCCTGCCGCAGGGTCGCGCGCCGCAGGCGGGCGAATGGTGGCGCTTTCCCGACCAGGCCAAGACCTTGCGCGACATCGCCGAAACCGGTGGTGAAAGCTTCTACCGCGGCGAACTGGCCCGCAAGATCGCGGACTTCGCCAGCAAGACGGGCGGCGCGCTCAGCGCCGTCGATCTGGCCGAACATCAGGCCGAATGGGTCAAGCCCATCTCGCAGTCATTCCGCGACTACGAGCTGCACGAAATCCCCCCCAGCGGCCAAGGCATCTCGGCGCTGATGGCGCTGGGCATGCTGGAACAGTTCGACCTGGAAGGCATGGGCCGCGACAGCGCCGACTACTACCACGTCAGCATCGAAGCCATGAAGCTGGCGTTTGCCGACCTGCACCATCACGTCGCCGATCCGCGCCACATGCGCACCGACGCGCGCGCCCTGCTCGACCGCGCCTATCTGGCCGAGCGCGCCCGCCTGATCTCGATGGACCGCGCCAGCGTGCCCACCGCGGGCACGCCCGCCACCGGCGGCACCGTCTACCTGACCGCGGCGGACGCCAGCGGCACGATGGTGTCGTTCATCCAGTCCAACTATCACGGCTTTGGTTCGGGCGTGGTCGTGCCGGGCACCGGCATCAGCCTGCACAACCGTGGCCTGAATTTCGTGCTGACGCCCGACCACGTCAACCAGGTCGCGCCGCGCAAGAAGCCGATGCACACCATCATCCCCGCGTTCGTGACGCGCGGCGGTCAGCCGGTCATGTCGTTTGGCGTGATGGGTGGCTCGATGCAGGCGCAAGGCCATCTGCAGATGGTCACGCGTCTGGCGGCCTTCGGCCAGAACCCGCAGGCCATGAGCGACGCGCCGCGCTTCCGCGTCGAGAAGGGCCCGGTCGTGAACGTGGAATCGCACCTGCCGGCCGACGTGGTCGACACGCTGCGCGCGCGTGGCCACAACGTCGCGGTGGCCCCGGTGGACAGCCTGGAGTTCGGCTCGGCGCAGCTCATCTGCCGCCTGCCGCAAGGCGGCTACGTGGCGGCGTCGGACTCGCGCCGTGACGGGCAAGCCGTCGGCTTCTGACGCTGACGGGGCACGCGGGACGTCCCTTGCGGAAGTTCGGCGACAATCCGTGACCTGCCGGCGCGCGCCCGCGCGCTGGCAGCCAGCCGCCTTTGCGCGCCGTCACATCCCTGCAGCAGCGCCGCCCGATACTGCCGCGTCGCTGCATGAAGGACCGAAATGCCCCACCCGGCTTCACCGCCCCGCCTCAAACGCGCGCGCTCGGCGCAACGTTTTCTTCTGACCCTGCAAC
>NZ_DIEJ01000078.1:0-7111 GCF_002418565.1 Achromobacter sp. UBA5777
GCCGTGGCGGCCGCGCGCGGGGCGCGGTTGGCCGGCACGGTCAGCGTCGGCTTTGCGCCCACCACCGCGTCGCTGCTGGCCCGCCCGTTCTACGCCGCCATGACCGAGCGCTATCCCAACGTGCGCCTGCATCTGGTCGAGGGGCTGTCGGGCAATCTGGGCGACCTGCTCAACGCCCGGCGGCTGGACCTGGCCGTGCTGTTCCAGAACGACACCGCACAGGGCCGCAGCGTGGTGCCCGTGCTGGACGAGCGTCTGTTCCTGCTGGCGCCGCGCGGCATGGTGGAGCGACCCGATGGCGAGCCTGTCCGTATGACCGAGCTGGCCGGGTTGCCACTCGCTGTCACCAGCAAGGCGCATGGGCTGCGCGCGTGGGTCGAGGCGGCCTTCGAGCGGGCCGGCATCGAGCCCTGGATCGGCGTCGAGGTCGACGGCCTGACGACGCTCATGGATCTGGTGCAGGCCCATCCTATCGCCACCATCCAGCCCGGTGCGGCCGTAGCCCGCGTCGAAACCGGCCTGCTCAGCATGCATCCCATCGACGACCCCTATCTGTTCCGCCGCAACCACATCTACTGCATCAGTGACGACGAGCTGTCACCCGCCGCGCTGGCCGCGCGGGNNGGTGCTGCTGGACGCCATGCGCGGGCTGGTCCGGCACGGCGGCTGGCCGGGGGCAACCCTTCTGGATTCGTGATGCCCCCATAGCCTCGGGATGCCTAGGCGGTCGGATTTTCTGAAGATAAATTGATCCACATCAAGTCGCAGCACGGTGCATGCGACGATCAACCTTCACGAAATCCGATGACCACATCCTCCTCACGTCCCGGGCGGCTAAGCATTTCCTCCATGCGGGCGCAGTGCTCTGAAGCGGAATGGCAGGCCCGCGTGGACCTTGCCGCCTGTTATCGCCTGGTCGAGCTCTACGGCATGGCCGACATGATGGCCAACCACATCTCATCCCGTGTGCCGGGCGAGGACAACGCCTTCCTCATCAACCCCTACGGGATGATGTACGAGGAGATCACCGCGTCCAGCCTCATCAAGGTCGACGTGGACGGCACCATCCTGTCCAAGCCCGATTTCGGCGATCTGGACTATGGCATCAACAAGGCTGGCTACGTAATCCACAGCGCGGTCCATGCCCACCGGCACGAGGTCGACTGCGTCATCCACACGCACAGCTGGGCGTCGATGGCCGTGTCGTCGCTGGAATGCGGCCTGCTTCCGCTGACGCAAACCGCCATGCGCTTCCTGAAAATCGGTTACCACGACTACCAGGGCGTGGTGCTTGGCACCGAGGAACAGGCGTCGCTGCTCGAGGACCTGGGTCAGGGCGAGGCGCTGATCCTGCGCAATCACGGCGCGCTGACCGTGGGACGCACCGTGGGCGAGGCCTTCAACTGGATGCACCGCCTGGAACTGGCCTGCCGCTCGCAGTTGGCCGCGATGGCGACGGGCGCCCCGCTGCAAGCCGTGCCGCCGCCCGTCCTGGAGGCCACCTGGAACAACTACCAGCCCGGCACGCGCCGCCCTTACGGCGTCATGGAGTGGCCCGCGCTGCTGCGCAAGCTGGATCGCATCGACCCCGGCTACCGGGACTGAGGCCGCGCCCAAAATCCCCTTGAACATTTCCAGCGCCGGCCGGCGTGGCGGCACGGCGCGATATCCCACACGACAACGACCACGCGAGGAGACATTCATGAAAACTGCCCAAGCCCTGCTGGCTTGCGCGGCGCTGGCGGGCGCCTGTATCGCGCCCGCCGCCGGCGCCGCCGGCTATCCCGACAAGCCGGTCAAGGTCATCGTGGCGTTCTCGCCCGGCGGCACCACCGACACGCTTACGCGCACCGTCACGAACACGCTGACGCAGAAGCTGGGCCAGCCCTTCGTCGTGGAAAACAAGCCCGGCGCGGGCGGCAACATCGGCACCGAATACGTGGTGCGCGCCGCGCCCGACGGGCACACGCTGATCGTGAACTCGGTCGGCCCCATCGCGGTCAATCCCACGCTGAACAAGTTGAACTACGACCCGCTGACCGACCTGATCCCGATGGTGCAGATCGCCACGGTGCCCAACGTGCTGGTCGTGCCGCCCTCCTCGCCCGCCAAGGACATCCAGGGTTTCCTGAAATTCGTCAAAGGCGCACGGGAGCTGAACTACAGTTCGACCGGCGTGGGCACGTCATCACACCTGTCGAGCTACATGCTGATGGACGAGCTGAAGGTCAACGCCACGCACGTGCCCTACAAGGGCGCGGATGCGGTCAACGATCTGCTGGCCGGCCGTATCGACTTCATGTTCGCCACCATTCCGTCGGTAATCGGCCACATCCGTTCGGGCAAGCTGCGCGCGCTGGCGGTCAGCACGTTGCAGCGGTCCGCCACCCTGCCCGAACTGCCGACCATCGCCGAGTCGGGGTATCCGGGCTTTGACGCAGGCTCGTGGTTTGGCTTCTTTGCGCCCAAGGGCACGCCGCAGCAGGTGGTGGACTTGGTCAACCGTGAAGTCAACGCCTCGTTGCCCGCACTGAACGAGCAGATGGTTCGCGAAGGCGCCGAGCCGGTCGGCGGCACGCCAGCGCAATTCGCCACGTTCATCAAGAGCGAGCACGACAAGTGGGCCGTGCTGGTACGCAAATTCGACCCGCAGGCGCATTGACGCACGGTTAATGGGCCGATCCCATTCCCGGGGCCACGACGGCGGCCGTGAACTGATCCGAGGCGCGGCACGCCAGTTCCGCCACCAGCCGGATCGCATCCGAGCCGCCGCTTTCCAGATAGCTCACCACCAATAACTGCGGCGGCACCGGCAGGTCGGTGCGGATGACCTGGATCTCGCCGCGCGCCACGTACTCGTACATGGGCGGCAACGGCACGAGCGCACGGCCGAAGCCGCTGCGCACCAGCCGCGCCAGCGCCGAGACCGAACTGACGAAATGCACCTTGCCCTGCGGCATGCCGACCTCGCGGTACAAGGCCTTCAGCGCCTCGTGCGGCTGTGATCCCGGGCTCATCGTCAGCACCGGCTCGCCGAGCAGATCGTGCGCCGTCATCGTGTCTTCGCTGCCTGGTGGCCCGACCCAGCCCATCTCCATCGGCAGACAGGGCATGCTGATAATGCCGGTGTCGTTCAGCACGTCGGTCTGGAACGCGATATCCAGCGTGCCTTCGCGCAACCCGCGATGCAGGGCGCGCACCGTCTCGGACGTCAGCTGGACCTCGATGCCGGGATACGTGGATCGCAGGTTCGTCAGAAAGCCGATCAGCCACGTGTGCACCACGGTCTCGATGGCGCCGATGCGCACCAGGCCGGCGACCGCGTCGCCGCGCTTGCCCAGTGAAAGGATCTGCTGGCGGATCTCGAGCAGGCGCTCGCCGTAATCCAGCAGACGCGAGCCGACCGCCGTGAGCTTCAGCTCCTTGGCGTCGCGTTCGAACAGGCGCGCACCGATGTCCTCTTCCAGCGATGCGATGCGGTTGGCCACGGCCGCCTGCGTAATGTGCAGGCGATCGCTCGCGGCGCGAAAACTTCCTAGCCGCGCGGACCACAGAAAGGCTTCGACAAAACGCGTGTTCATGCGCCGATGCTACTGCCAACGCCGCCGGCGCGGGCGCATCGTTGCCGGCAATAGAAAGCGGCAAGAGGACACGTTATGTCCCCTTATGTGGTGCGCCCTGCACCAACTTGGTTCACGCCGGGCACCAGCCTGAGGCGCCGTGATCGCGCATCACGGGAGAAACCACACCGAGCAAAACCTGGCACGGTTATTGCTTGATGACTGGTATGCAAGCTTGTCTACAAGCGCCCCCCCATCAAGCAGCCCAGGAGCCTTACATGATCCATCGCAATGCACCCTACGCCTTCAACGCCACCCGCCGCCGCCTGATCCAGGGCGCCGCCATGGGCGCGGCGGCGCTCGCCGCCCCGGCGCTGGTGCGCGCGCAATCGGGTCCGGTCATCCGCATCGGCTTCTGGCCCGTGGCCGCTGGCCTGCCGTTCTACGCCGCGATCGAGAAAGGCTATTTCAAGGAAGCCGGCCTGAACGTCGAGGCGCTGAAGTTCGCGGGCGCGCAGCAGGTCATGGAAGCCATGCTGGCGGGTCGCGCCGCTGGNNGCGCCGATGGCAGCGCCAACGGCACGGGCTCGGCCAACCTGGCCATCGGCGAGATCGCTTCGCCCGGTCTGTTCAAGATTTTTGCGTCCAACCCCAGCAACGCCAAGAACGTGCTGGATGAGTTCATCGTCGCGAAAGACAGTCCCATCAAATCCATCGCAGACCTCAAGGGGAAAAAGGTCGGTTCTGGTCCCGGCATCCAGAATTCCACGCTGGCCAAAGCAGTCCTGGAGCGCGCCGGCGCAACGGGGGCAACCGTGGTCGAGTTGGCGATCAGCCAGCACGTCGCCGCGGTTGCCGCCGGCCAGTTGGACGCGTGCTATACGCTGGAACCCACGGGCACGGTGGGCCGCCTGAACGGCACGACCCGCGTCCTGGAGACCGGCGTCATCGCCAAATACGTCCTGGGCGATCCGATGGCGCCGTGGTTCGGCGGCTCGGCTTCGCTGACCACCGCCTTCCTGAAGAAGCATCCCGAGGAAAGCAAGAAATTCATCGCCGCCTATGCGCGCGGCATCGAACTCATCCGCACCAAGCCCGAAGAGGCGCGCCCCTTCCTGAAGGGCTACACCGCCATCGAAGGCCCGATGACCGAGGAAGTGCCGCTGGCCGCCTACACGCTGCACAACGAGTTCACGCCCAGCGACGTGCAGTACTTCCAGAAGTTCTTCGACCTGTTCACCGACAAGGGCGTCTTCGCGCAGAAGGTCGACGTCTCGACCATGCTTTACAAGGGTTGATCCATGAGCGCAACCACGGCTACGGGCGCCACGCCCGCCCCCTCCCAGGCCTGCTCTGCCGCGCCGGCGAAGACGCAGCCCGCCAAGGCGCAGCCGGCCATGTCCAAGCCGCCGCGCAAGTTCGACACCTCGCGCCTGCTGCCGCTGATCGGCCCGCTCGCACTCTTCGTGGTGTGGGACCTGGTGGTCCGTCTGCAGCTTGTCAGCCCCGTGCTGCTTCCCACGCCCAGCGCGACCATCGTCGCGCTGGTCAAGGGCATGGCAGGCGGCCCGCTGCTGGCCGATTTTCTGTCATCGCTGAACCGCACCGTTCAGGCCTTTCTGATGGCCGGCGTGATCGGCGTGCCGCTGGGCGTCCTGCTTGGCAGTAACGAAAAGGCCTACCGCAGCGTCGAGTTCCTGGTGGACTTCTTCCGGTCCACGCCGTCCTCCGCGCTGATCCCGCTGTTCCTGATGATCTTCGGCGTGACCGACATGAACAAGATCGCCATCGCCGCCTTCGCGGCCGTGCTGGTGATCCTGTTCAACAGCGCGTACGGCGTCATCAACGCCCGCAAGCAGCGCGTGATGGCAGCGCGCGTGATGGGCGCGTCGCGCTGGCAGATCTTCAAGGACGTGCTGATCTGGGAAAGCCTGCAGCCCACGTTTGTCGGCCTGCGCAGCGGCGTGTCGATGGCGCTGGTCATCGTGATCGTGGCCGAGATGTTCATCGGCTCGGACAGCGGCCTGGGCAATCGCATCATCAATGCGCAGCAGGTGCTGAACGTGCGCGAAATGTACGCCGCAATCCTGGCGGCCGGCGCGCTGGGCTATGTGCTCAATATTCTCTTTCTCGTGCTGGAAAAGCGCGTGGTTCATTGGAGCGGCCGATAAATGTCTACCGTCATCAACCCCGTCATCGCCCCCGCGCCGGCCGCCGCGCCGTTCCAGCCCGGCCCGCTGGGCACGCACATCACGATCCGCGGCCTGACCAAGTATTTCGCCGGCTGGCCGCTCTATGAAGACTTCAACCTCGACATCCCCAAGGGCAAGATCGTCTCGGTCTTCGGCCCCAACGGCTGCGGCAAGTCCACGCTGATCAACATGATCGCCGGGCTGATCCCCATCGATTCTGGCGAAATCCTGTTCGACGGCAAATCGCTGGCGCAGACCAAAATCGGCTACGTGTTCCAGAACTACCGCGAAGCCATGTTTCCGTGGCTGCGCACCATCGACAACATCGCCTACCCGCTGCGCCTGGAAGGCCGCAGCAAGGCCCAGGTCGATGCACGGGTCGAGGAACTGGTGGCGTCGTTCGACGTGAAGTTCGACCTGAACCGCTATCCGTACGAGCTGTCGGGCGGACAGCAGCAGACCGCGTCCATCATGCGCGCGCTGGCGCCCGGTCCCGAGGTGCTGTTTCTGGACGAGCCGTTTTCCGCGCTGGATTTCGAGATGACGCTGTTCATCCGCGAAAAGCTGCAGGAAGTCTTCCTGCAGACCGGCACGACCATGCTGCTTGTCTCGCATGACCTGGAGGAAGCGGTGTACCTGGCGGATCAGGTGCTGCTCTTGACCAAGCGCCCCACACGCGTCGCGGAGATCCTGGACTACACGGACGCGCGCCCTCGCACGGTCGAGACGCTGTCCGAGCCAAGCTTCATCCAGATGAAGAAACTGAGCCTGGAAATCTTCCAGCGCGAAGTGCGCAAGTGATTCCACGCTATTAATCCCAAGCCAATACCGGGAGCATTCGCCATGACACAGGAAACCATCGACCAATACGTGCGCAGCGCGCTGGCGCTGTCGGGATATGCGTTGCGCGAGGCCGCAGCCGAGCAGGTCGTGCAGCAGTTCTCGCGCATCCACGACATCGCGTCGACCTTCGCCGACGAGCCGCTGCCCGTGGAACTGGAATCTGCTTCGGTGTTCCGCCCGTGACCGGCCCCGCTCACGACATCGCCCGCCAGGTCCGCAGCGGAGAACGCAGTGCAGCCGCGGTGCTGGACGCCACGCTTGCCCGCGTGCGCGAGCGCGATCCCCGCTACAACTGCTTCACGGCCGTCACGGAAACCCGCGCGCGGCAGGAAGCCCTGGCCATCGACGCGCGCCGCGCACGCGGCGAAACGCTGCCGCCATTGGCGGGCGTGCCATACGCCGTGAAGAATCTTTTCGATATCGCCGACGAGGTCACGCTGGCCGGCGGCCGCGTCAACGCCTGCAACCCGCCCGCGCGGCGCGACGCGCTGCTGGTCGAGCGCATGCGCGAGGCGG
>NZ_DIEJ01000163.1:0-10346 GCF_002418565.1 Achromobacter sp. UBA5777
GCGCCGCTGCGCCGCCTGCGACGGCTTGGCGGCATGCGCGGCCACCTCGGCGCGCGACAGCAGGCGGTCCAGCCGCGCCGCGATCGGATCCTGAATGACGTAAACGCCGCCCTGCTCGTCTTCGCCGCGCAGGTAGTTCAGCCAAGCCGCCACCGCCAGGCACAGGCGATCGATGCCGTGCCCCGCGCGCAGGCGGTCGCGGATCGTGTCCAGCAGGCGTTGGGGCAACTTTTGCGAACCGTCCATCACGATCTGCGCCAGCGGATGCGGCAGCGCCGGATTGGAAATCCGGTTCAGGAAGCGCAGACGGTACTCCACCAACCCCGCATCGGGAATGCCGCGCAGGGTTGGCGCGATCTCCTCGCTCATCATGGCTTCGATGAACGCGCGCAGCGCCGGGGCGTTCGCGGCGTCGGCCATGGTGTGCAGGCCCAAGGTCGCGCCCAGGTAGGCCAGCGCCGAATGCGGACCGCTGACCATGCGCAGCTTCAGCCGTTCATAGGGCGCCGCGTTGCTCACGAAGGTCGCGCCGCCCTGCGCGTCCCAGGCGGGGCGGCCGGCGGCAAACTTGTCTTCGATGACCCAGTTCAGATAGGGCTCGCCCAGCACGGGCCAGGCGTCCTCGACGCCCAGGCGGCCGGCGATCCGCTGGCGGTCCTGGTCTTCGGTGGCCGGCACGATGCGGTCGACCATGGAGTTCGGAAACGTGCAGTGGCGGTCGATCCAGTCGGCCAGCGTCACGTCCACCCGCAGCGCAAACGCCAGCACCAGGCTGCGCAGCGTATCGCCGTTGCCGCGCAGGTTGTCGCACGACATCAGCGTGATCGGCGGCAGGCCGCGCTCGCGGCGCAAAGCCAGGCCGTGCACCAGAATGCCGATGGTGCTGCGAGGCCGGATGGGGTTTTCCAGGTCGTGCAGGATGTCCGGATCGTCCCAGCGCAGGTGGCCGGTGGCGGGTTCGTGGCTGTAACCCTTTTCCGTCACGGTCAGGCTGACGATGCGGGTCTGCGGGTAGGCGATGCGTTCCAGGACCGCGTTGGGGTCTTCGTCGGCCACCATCACGCGCAGCACGGAGCCGACAATGCGCAATTGTTCGCGGTCCTGCCCGTCGGGCCCCGCGTCGCGCACGGCCAACGTGTACAGGCCGTCCTGCGGCGTCAGCGCATCGCGCGTGGCCGGATGGCGCAGGGACACGCCCAGAATGCCCCAGCTCAGGTCGCCGCTGGCCTGCATGGCCTGGTCGGTGACCACCGCCTGATGCGCCCGGTGAAAGGCGCCCAGCCCCAGGTGAACGATGCCCGGCGTCAGCCGGCTGCGGTCGTAGCTGGGCTTTTCCACGTCGGCGGGCAGACGCGGCAATGACTCGGAATTCAGACGTTCAAGCATGGGTGCGCAATGCCAAAAAGGGGCGACGCCAGGGTATAGCATGCCCCGAGCCGTCTTCGCTACATCACCGCGCCAAGTTGCCACGGAACGAATTCGTTTTGCCCGTAGCCGTGCGTTTCGCTGCGGGTGCGCCGGCCCGAGGCCGTCTGCAGCATGAGCTGGAAAATGCGCTCGCCCATCTGCGCCACGCTCTGCGCGCCATCGACCACTTCGCCGCAATTGATGTCGATGTCGTCGGACTGGCGCTGCCACAACGCCGTGTTGGTGGACAGCTTGAGCGATGGCGCCGGCGCGCAGCCGTAGGCGGATCCGCGGCCGGTGGTAAAGCAGATCAGGTTGGCGCCGCCGGCCACCTGACCGGTGGCCGAGACCGGGTCGTAGCCCGGGGTGTCCATGAAGACCAGCCCGCGGGTGTGCACGGGCTCGGCGTATTCATAGACGTCAGTGAGGTTGGTCGTGCCGCTTTTGGCGATGGCGCCCAGCGATTTTTCCAGGATGGTGGTCAGGCCGCCCGCCTTGTTGCCGGCCGAGGGGTTGTTGTCCATCTCGGCGTCGTTGCGGGCGCAGTAGTCTTCCCACCACCGCACGCGGGCAAGCAGTTTTTCGGCCACGGCGGGGGTCTGCGCCCGGCGCGTCAACAGGTGTTCGCCCCCGTAGATCTCGGGCGTCTCGGACAGGATCGCCGTACCGCCGTGGCGCACCAGCAGGTCCACCGCCGCGCCCAGCGCCGGGTTGGCGCTGATGCCGGAATAGCCGTCCGAGCCGCCGCATTGCAGGCCCACGGTCAGGTGGCTGGCGGGCACGGCCTGGCGTTCGACGCGATTGGCCTGCTCCAGCATGCGCTCGACCAGTTCAATTCCCCGCGCCACCGTCTTGCGCGTGCCGCCCGTGTCCTGGATGTTGAACGTGTGCAGCATGCCGCTTTCGCGCAGGTGTTCCTGCTCCATCAGCCCGCCGATCTGGTTGGTCTCGCAGCCCAGTCCCACGACCATCAGCCCGCCAAAGTTGGCATGCCGCGCGTAGCCGCCCAGCGTGCGCCGCAGCACGCGCAGCGGTTCGCCGTCGCTGCCGGTCGCACAGCCCGCGCCGTGCGTCAGCGCCACGACGCCGTCCACGTTCGGACAGGCGGCCAACGCCTCGGGCCGGATGTCGCGGCGGAAGTGGTCGGCGATGGCGCGGGCCACCGTGGCCGAACAGTTCACGCTGGTCAGGATGCCGATGTAGTTGCGGGTGGCGATGCGGCCGTCTGCGCGCACGATGCCGTCGAACATGGCCGGCGCGTCCACAAAGTCCGTCGGACGCGCATCCTGCCCGACCGCGTAGTCACGCTCGAAATCCGAGAACTCCAGGTTCTGCGTGTGGACGTGCTGACCGGGTGCGATGTCCTGCCGCGCCACGCCGATGATCTGGTTGTAGCGGCGCACCGGTTCGCCGGCCGCGATGGCGCGCACCGCCACCTTGTGGCCGGGCGGCACCAGCCCCACGACCGTCACGCCCTCGCCTTCCAGCCGCGTGCCGCTGACAAGCTGGCGCCGGGCGATCACCACGTTGTCCGCCGGGTGGATGCGTATGACTGCGGTATCGGTCTGCGACATGAGGACTCCGGAAGGCAAGAGGGCGAGCGGATCAGGCGTCGATCAGGGCGGGATCCCAGGCATGGACGCGCTGGCGCTGTTCGCCGAGACCGGCGATGCCCAGCTTCATCTCGTCGCCCGCCTTCAGGTAGACGGGCGCGGGCTTCTGGCCCATGCCCACGCCGGGCGGCGTGCCGGTGCTGATGAGGTCTCCGGGATACAGCGTCATGAAGCGGCTGACGTACGACACCAGTTGCGCGACGCCGAACACCATGGTGCGGGTACTGCCGTTCTGGTAGCGCTTGCCGTTGACCTCCAGCCACATCTCCAGGTCCTGCGGATTCGGGATCTCATCGGCCGTCGCCAGCCACGGGCCGATGGGGCCGAACGTGTCGCAGCCCTTGCCCTTGTCCCAGGTGCCGCCGCGTTCGATCTGGTATTCGCGTTCGGACACGTCGTTGACCACGCAGTAGCCCGCCACGTGCTTCATGGCGTCGGCCTCGCTGACGTAGCGGGCCTTCTCGCCGATCACCACGCCCAGCTCGACCTCCCAGTCGGTCTTGACCGATTCCCGCGGCAGCACAACCGGATCGTTGCAGCCCACCACGGCGGACGTTGTCTTCATGAAGATGACGGGCTCGGCTGGCACCGGCAGTCCGGACTCCGCGGCGTGATCCGCATAATTCAGGCCGATGCAGATGAACTTGCCCATGCCGCTCCACGGCGGCGCCACGCGGCCCGGTTGCGCGACCAGCGGGAGCGACGCCGGATCCAGTGCGCGCAGTTCCGCCAGCTTGGCGGGAACGAGCGTCTGGGCGGTGATGTCGGCAATGACGGAAGACAGGTCGCGGACCTGGCCGTCGGCGTCGATCAGCGCGGGCTTTTCTGCGCCCTTGGCGCCATATCGCATCAGTTTCATAGCGGTTTCCTTGTTGCTGGAAAAGAAGAGTCAGTTGGACCAGCCGCCGTCGATCACTTGCGCGGTGCCGGTGGTGAAGGCGGATTCGTCGCTGGCAAGATACACCGCCAGCGCGGCGATCTCTTCGGCGCGGCCGATGCGGCCCATCGGCTGGCGCGCAGTGAAGGCGGCCTCGACCGCCGCGACAGGCTGCCCGCTGGCCTGCGCCTGCGCGTCGATGCGCTGGCGCAGCGACGGCGACTCGACGGTGCCCGGGCAGATCGCGTTGCAGCGGATGCCCTGGCCCACGTAGTCGGCGGCCACCGCCTTGGTCAGGCCGATGACGGCCGCCTTGGTGGCGCCGTAGGCGCAGCGGTTGGGCGCGCCCTTGATGCTGCCCGCCACCGACGCCATGTTCACGATGGACCCCGAGCCGCGCGCCAACATCGCCGGCAGGCAGGCGCGGATCAGCAGATACATGGACCGCACGTTCAGGTTGAACGAAAAGTCCCAGGCATCTTCGTCGCAATCGAGAATGGTGCCGGCGTGCACGAAGCCCGCGCCGTTGAACAGCACGTCAACCGCGCCCGCGTCCTGCGCCAGCGCGCGCACCGCGCGGGCGTCGGTCACGTCCAGCACCTGCGTGCGGCAGCCGGACAGCGATTCCAGTGCGGCGCCATTCAGGTCCACGGCCAGCACGTCGGCGCCCTCATTTGCGTAGGCCATTGCCACGGCGCGGCCAATACCCTGCCCGGCGGCGGTGACGATAGCGGTCTTGCCTTGCAGTCTTCCTGACATGTTCGCGGTTCCTTATTTGCCGGCCATGCCCATCGCGGTGGGCAGCCACAGGGTGATCTGAGGGATGTAGGTGATGGCAATCAGGGCCACGAACAGCGGCACCAGCCACGGCAGGATAGCCATCGTGGTGCGCTCGACCGACAACTTGGCCACCCGCGCCAGCACGAACAGCACCATGCCCATGGGCGGATGCAGCAGGCCGATCATCAGGTTCAGCGTCATGATGAGTCCGAAGTGGATCGGATCGATGCCCAGCTTCAGCACGATCGGCAGCAGGATCGGCACCAGGATGGTGATGGCCGCGATGGTGTCGATGAAGCAACCCACGATCAGGATCAGGACGTTCGCCATCAGCAGGAACACCCACTTGTTCTGCGTCACGCTCAGGATGGCGTCCGTCAGTTGCTGAGCAGCCTGCGTCGTGGTCAGCAGCCAGGCGAACACCGACGCGGCCGTCACGATGAAGAGAACGGACGCCGTAGTCTCGATGGTGTCGAAGGTGGCCTTGGCCAGCGTGCGCAACGTCATGGAGCGATACCGCACCAGACCCAGGAACAGCGCCCAGATCACGGCCGCCACCGCGGCCTCGGTCGGCGTGAACCAGCCGAGCGTCATGCCGCCGATCAGGATCACCGGCGCCATCAGAGCCATGACCGCCGAAAAGTTGAACTTCCAGTCCAGAGCGAGCAGGACCACAAAAGCGATGCCGGTGGCGACGTTAGGCGTTACGCCCGCCAGCGTCATCAGCCAGATCGACAGCGGAAACGCCAGCACGATCAGCACTTCCAACCCCGCGCCGCCCAGCCGCTTCCAGTCGAAGGCCACGTCACCGCCCCAGTTGTTGCGGCGCGCGTAGTACGCGACGGTAAACATCATCAGAATCGTCAACACCAGACCGGGAATCAGGCCCGCCAGAAACAGCGAGCCGATCGACACGTTGGCCATCATGCCGTAGATGACGAAAGGCAGCGACGGGGGAATGATGGGGCCGAGCGTGGCCGACGCGGCCGTCACGCCGACGGCGAACTCGGTCTGGTAGCCGTGGTCCTTCATGGCCTTGATCTCGATGGTGCCCAGACCCGCGGCGTCGGCGATCGCGGTGCCGGACATGCCGGCAAACACCACCGAGCCGATGATGTTCACCTGCCCCAGGCCGCCGCGCATCCAACCCACCAGCGCCACCGCGAAGTTGTAGATGCGGCCCGTGATGCCGGCGATGTTCATCAGGTTGCCGGCCAGGATGAAGAACGGCACGGCCAGCAGCGGAAACGACTCGACGCCCGCGATCATGCGCTGCGCGATGACCACGTCCGGCACGCTGCCGGAGATCAGGATGAACAGCAGGGACGCGCCCGCCATCGAGACCGCCACCGGCAGTCCCAGGATCATCAACAGCAGAAAGGTTCCTATCAGGGTGCCCATGTATCGCTCCTGGCAAGGCACTGCGGATTCGGGGAGATTCTGTCCAGCGATTCAATGCAGCGACTCAGTCCAACGACTCGTAGGCCGCCGGATTCTCCAGGATCGAATAGCCCTGCCGCCAGTTCTGCCAGGACACCTGCAACGATCGCAGGAACATCATGGCGAACCCGGCCAGTGCCACCCAGTACACGAAGGCCTTGTTCCAGAACAGCGTCGTCATGGGCTCGTCGCCCACCAGCACGATGTAGCGGTACGTCAGCCACACGGCATAGCCGAAGAAGGCCGTGCGCAGGATGTCGATCAACGTGGACAGCACACGGCCCACCGGCTTGGGCAGGTAGCGGTAAAGGAAGTCCACCTGGATGTGGCGGCACGCGCGCACGCACATGGCCGATCCCAGGAACACCACGCCGATCAGGCAGTACACCGCCAGCTCCTCGGTCCAGGCGTACGAGTCGTTCAGCACATAGCGCGAAAAGAACTGCAGGAAGACCAGCAGCGCCATCGTCCAGAACATGGCCAGGCAGATCCAGTCTTCCGGCTGGTAGCCGGCCAGGCTGACTTCGTGGTGATCGGCTTCTTCGAAACTCTGGACGATCTCGTCCACCGAAGCGACATGATGCGGGCCGGACGGCTGGTCAGTCGGATGGCTGACGGCCGCCATCGGCGCGGCCTTCGCGTTGGAGTGCATGGAATTCCCCTCGTGCGGGATCGGTCAAGCTATCGGGTCAGGCGATTGCCGGAAGCGATGCGGTCAGGCGATGCATTCAGGTGCTGCATTCAGGCGCGGCGAGCCGCGGCGGCGGCCCGCCCGCCGTGGTTCACTTCACCGCCTTGATTTTTTCCCAGTCCGACTTCTCGTAGCCGTACTGTTTGAACGGCACCTTCTCCAGCACGGTATTGCGGAAGTCGTCGACGTTGACCTCGGCCACCGTCAGGCCGCGCTGCTTGAACACGTCGACCATCTTTTTCTCGGACGCGGCCACCTCGGCCGATGCCTTTTCCGCGGCCTGCTGCGCGACCTCTGCAAAGATCTTCTTGTCCTCGTCCGACAGGCTCTTCCAGAGCTTGCCGGAGATCACCGTGTTCAGGTGATCGACGATGTGGCCCGTCAGGATGATGTTCTTCTGCACCTCGTAGAACTTCTTGGCCTCGATCGTGGTCAGCGGATTTTCCTGCGCCTCGACCGTGCCGTTCTGCAGGGCCAGATAGACCTCGGCAAACGCGATGGGCGCGGTGTTGGCGCCACAGGCGCGCGGCATCGCCAGGTAGGCGGCCACGTCCGGCACGCGGATCTTCAGGCCCTTCATCTCGCTGCACTTGGTGAACGGCTTGTTGGACGTCGTCTGGCGCGTGCCGTAATACGTGGTCGCGACGATGTGGTTGCCGCTCTTTTCGTCGTAGCCGCGCGTGAGCTCTTTGTAGATGTCGCTCTTGGTGTAGGCGATCAGGTGCTCGGGGCTGCGGAACGTGTAGGGATAGTAGGTGACGCCGATGCGCGGAAAACTCTTGGCCGCGAAGCTGGATCCGGAAATGATCATGTCCACCGTGCCGAGCGTCAGGCCCTGGTTGATGTCGTTCTCCTTGCCCAGTTGCGAGGCCGGATAGACATCGATGTGATAGCGGCCGTTGGTGCGCTTTTCGATTTCCTGGGCGGCCCACACCGACGAGGTATGGAACGGTTCGGAAGTCTCGTACACGTGCGCCCACTTCAGTTTGGTCTGCGCCAGTGCGGAGCCGCTGACGGCTAGCGCGACGGCGGCAAACAGCACTTTGATAGCGTTGCTCGGCTTCATGTTGTCTCCTCTCTTTGAGGTGGCGGGCTCGGCGGCCACGCGTCATGTTTTACATATGGAGTTCACCTACTGGAGCTGCACCTTCGTACTGCGACTGCGATCTGCCACCGGTGCCCGTAACGGGCGCCGGCAGCCATTGCTATTCAGCGCGCAACGCTTCGGCCGCGCCGGGCCAGCTGGCCATCAGGCGGTCGTACGAGCAGGAAAGATGGTCACGCATGGCGGCCCGCGCGCCCTGTTCGTCACCGGCCGCGATGGCGTCGATGACGCGGCGGTGCTCGGTGATGGCGACGGCCCAACTGTCGGAATTCTCGAAGTAATCGCCCAGCTTCACGGAAAGCGGGTTGTGACGTTCGTCGAAGAGTTCGCCCACGACGCGCACCAGCACGGCGTTGTTGGCCATTTCGGCCACGCGCAGGTGAAACAGCCGGTCGCCGCGGATGGGCACGCTGCCGGCCCGCGCCTCGTCTTCCATGGCGTCGACGGCTTCGCGCAGGCCTTCCACCAGCGCGGGCACCGGGTTCAGCGCGGCCTGCGCGGCCAGCTCGCTTTCGATGGTGCGGCGGGCGCGGATGGTTTCAAGGGGGCTTTCGGCGGTCAGGCTGGCGCGCGGCGCGACGCCCGGGCTTTGCACGTACACGCCGGAGCCCATGCGCACTTCCACCCAGCCTTCGACCTCCAGCGCAATCAGCGCCTCGCGCACCGACGGCCGCGACACGCCCAGCTTCAACGCCAGGTCGCGCTCGGGCGGCAGCCGCGCACCGGCCGGAAACTCGCCGGCCTCGATCAGCAGGCGAAGCTGATCGGCGATCTGGCGATACAGGCGGCGAGGTTCGATGGTCTGAATCGGCATGAAGAAGACAGCTCGATGACAGGACGAAACGGTAAAGTGGCCTTACCAATTGACCAGAATCCTGCGCCTGCTGTCGTTGGGTCACAATTAGGGTTTGCCCATAGGCACGCGGTGTGCCACGCGGGCAACCCTTATCTGTTAAAAAGCCGCCACCACGGCTTTCTTCCGATTCCATGACCCACGATCCGCAACACTCGCCCTTCAAGAGCACCGGCGGCGCGCGCCGCATCCTCAATGCGCTGCGCTATTCCTGGCAGGGCCTGAAGGCGGCCGTCAAATACGAGGCGGCCTTCCGGCAGGAACTGGCCCTGGCCGTACTGATGATTCCGGCGGCGTTCTTTCTGGGCCGCACCACGGTCGAAGTGTTCTTCCTGGTGGGCGTGGTGGTCATGGTGCTGGCGGTGGAACTGCTCAATTCCGCCATCGAAGCGCTCGCCGATGCGCTGTCCGTCGAACGCCATCCCCTTCTGGGGCGGGCCAAGGACCTGGGCAGCGCGGCGGTGATGCTGCTGCTGATATTCGCCGGAACGGTCTGGGTGGGGGTGGCCATCAGCCGTTTCGTCATGCATTGACACGGGTTCGCACCGCGACGGGGATGCGACTCTATTTATACTGGGAGCCATGATGCCTCAATCGACGTCAGCACCCTCCAAGCGCATCGTCATCGTCGGCGGTGGCGCAGGCGGCCTAGAACTGGCCGCCAAACTGGGCCGTACACACGGCCGCGAACACATCACCCTGGTCGACAGCCGCCCCTTCCATATCTGGAAGCCTTCGCTGCATGAAGCGGCGGCGGGCACGCTGGACATCCACCAGGAAGGCCTTTCCTACCTGATGCTGGCTCACCTGGACGGCTTCTCGTTCACCCAGGGCCGCCTTGAGAGCATTGACCGCGAACGCCGGTTGATCACGGTGGACGCCGTCAACGACGCGCAAGGCCAGGAAGTCCTGCCGCGCCGCGAACTGGCGTACGACGCGCTGGTGCTGGCGCTGGGCAGCACGTCCAACTTCTTCAACACGCCCGGCGCGGCCGAACATGCGGTCACGCTGGACACCACCGAAAACGCCGAGCAATTCCGCCTGACCATGCTCAAAGCCATGGCGCTGGTGGACCAGGCCAAGGTGCGCAATCCGTCCGCGCGCCTGGACCTGGTGATCGTCGGCGGCGGCGCCACCGGCGTGGAACTGGCGGTGGAACTGACCGAAGCCAGCCACGTCGTCAGCGCCTATGGCCTGCCGAACTTCCGCGCGGATCGCGATCTGGCGATCACGCTGGTCGAAGGCGCGCCGCGCATCCTGTCCGCGCTGCCTGAGAAGATTTCGGTCGCGGCGACCAAACGCCTGACCGAACTGGGCATCCGCGTCGAGACCTCGTGCCGTGTGTCCGAGGTAACGGACAACACCGTGCGCACCGCCGACGGCCGCGAATTTCCGGCGCAGTTGTGCATGTGGGCTGCGGGCATCAAGGGTCCGGCGCTCCTGGCCGACCTGGGACTGCCGCTGAACAAGCTGGGGCAAATCGAAGTCAACGAGCGGCTCGAAACACCCGACCCGCACATCGTGGCGCTGGGCGATTGCTGCGCGGCGCCGTGGCGCGAGGGCCGCACCGTGCCGGCCCG
>NZ_DIEJ01000293.1:0-6833 GCF_002418565.1 Achromobacter sp. UBA5777
GACCACAGCCGCGGCGGCGTTCTGCGCTGCATGCCTGCTGCTGGCTGCGCCGTCCGCTGAGGTCCGCGCGGCTGAGCCGGCGCGGGTCACGTCAGATTCGGTTGCCGCTCCCGCCGCAGCCAAAACTGCCGACACCCCCCGCCCCACGCAAATCCCCGAAATCCTCACCCGCTACCCCGCCCCCCAGCCCTCCTCCCGCGTCCTTACCATCGCCGGTCCGACCGACACGCCCGTCGTCGCGCCGCTGATCCAGGGCTTTCAGTCCCACCGCCCCGACGTCAGCGTCGTCTACCGCGAGATGGGCAGCCGCGAGCTCTACGAGGCCGCCATCGAAGGGCGCTTGCAGGATGTGGACGTCCTGATGAGTTCGGCATCCGACCTGCAGATCCGGCTAGCCAACGACGGCTACGCGCAAAGCTATGCCTCCCCCTACGCCGCGCGGCTGCCGTCCTGGGCGATCTGGCGGCACGAGGTCTACGGGTTCACGTTCGAGCCCGCCGTCATCGTCTACAACCCCAAGCGCTTTGCCGAAGCGGCCGTGCCGCGATCGCGCCAGGACCTGCTGCGCCTGCTGGAACAGGATCCCCTGCGTCTGCGCGGGCGCATCGGCACCTACGACATCGCCGCCAGCAGCCTGGGCTATCTGCTGGCCGAACAGGATGAACTGGTCTCGTCCAACTTCTGGGGACTGGCCAACGCCATGGGCCAGGCCGGCGTGCGGCTGGCGGCCACCAGCGCCGAGATCCTGGACGCCATCGAGCGCGACGAACTGGACATCGGGTACAACATCCTCGGTTCGTACGCCTTGTCGCGCCAGGCCGCGGGCAGGCCCATCGGCGTGGTGTTTCCGCAGGATTACGTGCTGGTGTTGGCGCGCTCGGTGCTGATCGCGCGCAGCGCCCCCAATCCCGATCTGGGACGTGCCCTGGTGGACTGGCTGCTGTCGCCCGCCGGGCAGCAGGTCGCGTCCAGCCATGCCGCGCTCGGCTCCATCATGGAAGACACGCCGGGGCGCTGGACCTCCGAAGCGGTGCTGGCTCGGTCGCAGGGCATCGTGCAGCCGGTGATGTTAAGTCCCGCGCTGCTCGTGGGACTGGATCAGCGGCGGCATTCGCGCTTCGTGCAGAACTGGATCCGGCTCGTCACCGATACGCCGCAGCGGCCGTAATAGAAACGTGGGCCGACCACGCACATGAAAGCATGGGCAGACCGCGGACACGCCCAAGATGCCCCCGTCGCCAGGCCCAGGGATTTCCCCTAGACGCCACCTGCCGCCATGACAGGACGACGACAGACGCGCACTCCTAAGATGGCTGCACGCGGACCCTAGAGCCCGCATCAAGCCAAATCAATCGGAGACATCCCCCATGCTTGCCAAGTCCAAACTGGCGGCCGCCTGCGCCGCCGCATTCGCCATCGCCTCCGGCAGCGCCTTTGCGCAGGCAGTGCCCGCAGGCTACCCGGCCGACTACCAGAAGATCCTGGACGGCGCCAAGAAGGAAGGCAAGGTCGTCATCTATTCGACCACCGACACCAAGGCCGCCGGCCCCATCATCAAGGGCTTCGAAGCCATGTATCCGGGCGTCAAGGTCGAATACAACGACATGAACAGCACCGAGCTCTACAACCGCTACATCAGCGAACAGGCGGCGGGCGGCGGCAGCGGCGACATCGTCTGGAGCTCGTCGATGGACTCGGCCCTGAAGCTGGCCACCGATTACGCGCTGAAGTACCAGTCGCCCGAGGCAGGCAAGCTGCCGGCGTGGGCCAACTGGAAGGATTCGGCCTACGGCACCACCTACGAGCCAGCCGTCTTCATCTACAACAAGCGCCTCATTCCCGCCAATGAAGTGCCCACGACGCACGGTGCGCTGGCCAAGCTGATCGCCAGCCAGCCCGACAAGTTCAAGAACAAGGTCACCACCTACGACATCGAGAAGTCCGCCGTCGGGTTCATGCTGGCCGTTCAGGACAAGGCCAACGATCCCAAGTATTTCGACACCCTCAAGGACATCGCCAAGGGCGGCCTGATCGTGCAGTCGTCCACCGGCACCATGATGGAACGCGTGTCCTCGGGCGAGAACCTGATCGGCTACAACATCCTGGGCTCCTACGCCGAAACGCGCGCCAAGAACGATCCGTCGCTGGGCGTGGCCTACCCCACCGACTACGCGCTGGTGCTGTCGCGCGTCGCGTTCATCAGCAAGAAGGCCAAGAACCGCAACGCCGCCAAGCTGTGGATGGACTACCTGCTGTCCCAGAAGGGCCAGGAGATCATGGCCAACCAGGCCGATCTGGCGTCCGTGCGCGACGACATCGAAGGCGACAACGACGTGGACGGCATGACCAAGAAGCTGGGCGCCTCGCTCAAGCCGATTCCGGTCAACGAAACGCTGCTGGACTACCTGGAGCAGAACAAGCGCCTGGAATTCATCAAGCAATGGCGGGCGGCAGCGGGCAAGTGATGCCCCGGCTCCGGGCGTCAACACGGCCCGGAGCCGCCGCCAACGCAGCGGACGGCGCGCCGTCCGCCTGACCCTGCCCCGGGGCCCTCGCCCCGGCGGCGCGGCCACCGCGTCATTTCCGATTACAGGATTTCCCATGCAGTCATTGCGCAGAAAATGGCAGTCCCTGCCACGCGGCGTGGTGGTGCTGATCACGGCGCTCGCCATCTACGTGCCGCTGTCGTTCATCATCATCCAGAGTTTTCTCTCGGCGCCCTTCTTTGCCCCGTCCAAGAGCTGGAGCCTGGACGCCTTCCGCTTCATCTTCGCGGACCCCGATTTCTACAAGGCGCTACGCAGCGGCTTCATCCTGGCATTCGGCCTGGCCGCCATCGCCATTCCGCTAGGCGGCATGCTGGCGTTCCTGATGATCCGCACCGACCTGCCCGGCCGCCGCTGGATCGAGCCGCTGATCCTGGTGCCGGTGTTCGTGTCTCCCATGGTGCTGGGCTTTGGCTACGTCGTCGCGGCCGGTCCGGTCGGCTTCTTCTCGACCTGGGTGCAGAACATTCTTGGCTTCGTGCCCTGGAACGTCTATTCGCTGACCAGCATCGTCATCATCGCCGGCCTCACGCACGTGCCGCACGCCTACCTGTACATCTCGTCGGCGCTGCGCAGCATGGGTTCCGACGTCGAAGAAGCCGCCCGCGTGGCCGGCGCTTCGCCGCTGCGCGTGATGGTGTCGGTCAGCCTGCCCATGGTGCGGCCGGCCATGCTGTACGCCACGGTGCTGCTTTTCTTCCTGGGTCTGGAGGTCTTTGGCCTGGTGCTGGTGCTGGGCGACCCGGAAGGCAACCTTGTGCTGGCGACCTACCTGTACAAGCTGACCAACAAGCTGGGCATTCCTTCCTATCACCTGATGGCCGCCGTGGCCGTGGTGCTGATCTGCATGACCATTCCGCTGGTGATGCTGCAGCGCCGCCTGATGCGCACCGCCAACCGCTTCGTCACCGTCAAGGGCAAGGCCTCGCGCGCGCGACCGCTGCCGCTGGGCAAGTGGCGTTGGGTCGCCGGCGCGGTCGTGGCGTTCTGGCTGTTCGTCACCATCATCGTGCCGCTGACCGGCGTGCTGCTGCGCGCGTTCGTGTCCAACTGGGGGCTGGGCGTCTCGCTCTTTGACGTGCTGTCGCTCGACGCCTTCCGCACCGTGTTCTCGCAGCCCAATCTGATGCGCGCCATCGTCAACTCGGTCGCCATCGGCGTCTTCGGCGGCGCGCTGGCGGTGATGTGCTACATGTTCGTGGGTCTGGCCATGCACCGCAAGCCGGACAACGTCACGCGTTTCATGGATTACAGCGTGCTGGTGCCGCGCGCCGTGCCGGGCCTCCTGGCCGGTCTGGCGTTTTTGTGGGTGTTCCTGTTCGTGCCGATGTGGCTGGACAACGCGCTGGACGTGGACGAAAACGGCTGGCTGTCGGCCCTGCCCTTCGCGGAATGGCTGCGCGAGAACTTCGTCGAATGGCTGCGCGCCCTGCGCAGCACCATCTTCAGCGTGTGGCTCGCCTACACCGTCGTGTGGATGGCCTATGGCCTGCGCCTGATCTCGTCGACCCTGCTGCAAGTGGGGCCCGAACTGGAAGAAGCCGCGCGCACCGCCGGCGCGCGGCGCGGCCAGGTCACCCGTCACGTCACGGTGCCGCTGGCCAAGTACGGCCTGATCGGCTCGTGGCTGCTGATGTTCCTGATCTTCGAGCGCGAATACTCCACCGGCGTCTATCTGCTGTCGCCCGGCACCGAGACCATCGGGTCCATGCTGGTGTCGCTGTGGGCGTCCGGCGCCATCGACATCGTGGCCGCGCTTTCCTTCATCAATATCGTTCTGGTCGTGATCGGCCTGGGCATCGCCCTGCGATTCGGAGTCAAACTTCATGATTGAGCTTTCTGTAGAAGACCTGCACCTGGACTACGGTGACAACCCGGTGCTCAAGGGCGTGTCGATGCAGCTGCGCCAGGGCGAAGTGGTGTCACTGCTGGGCCCGTCCGGCAGCGGCAAGACCACCCTGCTGCGCGCCGTCGCCGGCCTGGAAGGTCCCAAACGCGGCCGCATCACCATCGGCGAGAACGTCGTCTACGACGGCGCGGCCCGCGCCGAGATCCCGGCCGAAGAGCGCAACCTGGGACTGGTGTTCCAGTCGTACGCGCTGTGGCCGCATAAAACGGTATTCGAGAACGTCGCCTATCCGCTCAAGCTGCGCAAGACGCCGGGCGCCGAGGTGCGCGAACGCGTGCAGGCCGTGCTGGACCAGCTTGGACTGGGCAAGCTGGGCCAGCGCCATCCGCACGCGCTGTCCGGCGGCCAGCAGCAGCGCGTGGCGATCGGCCGCGCGCTCGTCTACAGCCCGCCCGTCATCCTGCTGGACGAGCCGCTGTCCAACCTGGACGCCAAGCTGCGCGAAGAGGCGCGCGCGTTCCTGCGCGAGCTCATCATCCGCCTGGGCCTGTCCGCGCTGATGGTGACGCACGACCAGAGCGAAGCCATGGCGATCTCCGACCGCATCCTGCTGCTGAACAACGGCAAGATCGAGCAGCAGGGCACGCCGCAGGAGATGTACGGATCGCCGTCCACCCTGTTCACGGCCGAATTCATGGGCAGCAACAACCGGCTGGACGGCAAGGTCACCGAGCTGCGCGACGGCCAGGCCCGGATCGAGGGCGCCAGCTGGTCGCTATGGGGCAAGGCCGGTGCGGGCGTCGCCGCGGGCCAGGACGCCACCGCCGTCATCCGCGTGGAGCAGGTCCGCCTGGCCGATGACCCGAACGGCAACCACGTCGACATGCCGCTTCTGACCAGCATGTATCTGGGCGACCGCTGGGAGTACCTGTTCCGCACGCCGGACGCCGATCCGGCCCGCAGCCTCGCCCTGCGCGCCTACGGTCCCGAGGGCCGCGAGCCGGGCCCCTGCCGCCTTGCGCTGCCCGCCGACAAGGTCTGGATCTTCCCCCGGGCGTCCGCCTGACGGGATCTAGGCCGTCCGTCCGAGGGCGAATACCGCCTTCGGACGGACCGCGCGGCGGGTGCGGACTCGCCTTACAATGCGCTGGTGCAACGCGCTGATTCCCCCTCCATGCTGAGCCGTTACCTCTGGTGGCTGGGCGCCCCCGCCCAGCACTACCTGCGTATCGGCATCGCGATATCGCTGTTGGTGCACGCCGGCGCGCTGGCGTGGCGTTTCAGCGCGCCCACGCAGACGCGCCCGCCGGTGACCAGCCTGGAAGTCGTGCTGCTCAATGCCCGCAGCGAGACGCCGCCGGAAACCCCGCGCACCGTCGCGCAGAACCAGATGACGGGCGGCGGCAACGCCGACCGCGGCGTCTCCACCACGCCCCTTCCCCAGACCGGCAGCTCGGCCGAGACCATCGTCCTGGAAGCCATGCGCCAGCGCCAGGTGCAGCTGGAGGCCGAACAGGCCCGCCTCATGACTCAGCTGCGCTCGCCGCACAACGCCGGCCCCGAGCGCCAGGCAGTCAACCCGTGGCCCGACGGCGCCGACGTCGGCCAGGACGCCCAGGACCAGGCCAGCGTCATCCAGAACGCCCAGGTGGCGGCACTGGCGGCGCGGGTCCAGCAATACAGCGCCGAGCCGCGCAAACAGTTCATCGCCCCCTCTGCCGAGGCGTCCCGCTACGCCGGCTACCTGGATGCCTGGCGCACCCGGATCGAAACGGTCGGCACCCAGCATTACCCAGACGAGGCGCGCGGCCGCATCTACGGATCGCTGCGCATCACCGTGTCGGTGCGCGCCGATGGCAGCATCGCCGAGGTCGAGATCGACCAGCCCTCGCCGCACGCGGTCCTGAACCAGGCGGCGCGCCGCATCGTCCAGCTGGCCGCGCCCTTTCCCCCCTTTCCTCCCGATATCGCCCGCGATACGGACGTGCTGGTCATCACCCGCACCTGGCATTTCGTCAACGACACTCTGGAAACACAGGCCCCATGACCGAGGCGATTCCTCAAGCCCGCTACGCCGTCATCGGCAATCCCATCGCGCATAGCCGCTCGCCTCAGATCCACGCCATGTTTTCGCAGCAGACCGGCAAGCCGCTGCGCTACGAGCGCCTGCTTGCTCCGGTGGACGGTTTTGCCGACGCCGTCGCCGCCTTCGTGGCGGACGGCGGCCTCGGCCTGAATGTCACCGTGCCGTTCAAGCTGGACGCCTATGCGCTGGCGTCGGGCCGTCTGTCGAACCGCGCGCGGCTGGCGGGCGCGGTCAACACCCTTTCCTGGCGCGATGGCGTCTGGCACGGCTGCAACACCGACGGCGTGGGTCTGGTCAATGACCTGCTGCGCCTGGGCGTGCGCCTGCCGGGCGCCGCCGTGCTGCTGGTCGG
>NZ_DIEJ01000251.1:0-632 GCF_002418565.1 Achromobacter sp. UBA5777
GCCGAACTGCTTTTCGATCTGCGAAAGTGCGGCGGCAAGCGCCTTGGCTTTTTCCGAAGCGGCGGCCTTGGTGGTTTTGTCGTCCATGAGGAGTCCTGTCTGTAACGTATCTGGAAGTCGGAAAACTGCGGGTCTGGCAATGAGGATCAGATTATGGCATCGGATTGTACTGGACAAAAACCCAGTGTGCCAGTTCTTTGCACGTATACCCTGAGTGGCAAGCCCGGCGGCGTGTGACAGAATCCGGAGCGATCCCGGTATTTTGCCCTTTTTCCGCCCCCGGGCCGCGGTGTTTCTTCCTAGCAGCAGCCCATGCGTATCCTGATCGCCGAAGACGACAGCATCCTGGCCGACGGCCTGTCCCGCTCGTTGCGCCACAACGGCTATGCCGTGGATGCCGTGCGCGATGGTCTTTCCGCCGATTCCGCGCTGGCCGCCCAGGCTTTCGACCTGCTCATCCTGGACCTCGGCCTGCCGCAACTGGCCGGCCTTGAAGTGCTGCGCCGCCTGCGCGCCCGCAATTCCGCCCTGCCCGTCCTCATCCTGACCGCCGCCGACAGCATCGAGCAGCGCGTCAAGGGTCTGGACCTGGGCGCCGACGACTATATGGCCAAGCCCTTCGCGCTGTCCGA
>NZ_DIEJ01000251.1:668-3099 GCF_002418565.1 Achromobacter sp. UBA5777
CGCGCAGCGGCCGCATGGTCAGCAAGACCCAGCTCGTGGACCACTTGTGCGAATGGGGCGAGGAAGTCAGCACCAACGCCATCGAGGTCTACGTGCATCGCCTGCGCAAAAAGCTCGAGCCCAGCGGCGTGAAGATCGTCACCGTGCGCGGCCTGGGCTACTGTCTTGAGCGGGACCAGGGTGCGGCGTACCTCGCAAGCTGAGCCCGCCCCAGAGCCGCTCAACCAGGAAGCCCTGGACATCATGCAAGCCGGGTCCAAGGGCCCGAGTTTCGCGCCGCCGCAACGGTCGCTGCTGGGCGAGATCCTGGACTGGATGCTGGCGCCGCTGTTCCTTTTGTGGCCCATGAGTGTTGCCATCACCTACGTGGTGGCGCAGAACATCGCCAACGTTCCCTACGATCGCGCGCTGGCCAACAACCTGCACGTGCTGACGCGCCAGGTTCACGCGCAGGATGGCCGCGCCGTGCTGAAGATGACCGATGCCGCGCGTGACGTGCTGCGCGCCGACGAGACGGACAGCGTGTTCTGGCTGGCGCTGGGCAGCCGCGGCGAATACCTGGGCGGCGACCGCGCGCTGCCGCTGCCGACCACCGTGGGCCAGCCCCGTCCCGGCGAAGTCCAGTACGAAGACGACACGCTGCGCGGCTTTGGCATCCGGCTGGCCTTCACCTGGGTGGACCTGCATCTGCCCGGCACGCAGCCCGCGCTGTTCATCGTGGCCGAAACCGTGGAAAAGCGCACGCAGCTCGCCAACGACATCATCAAGGGCGTGATCATTCCGCAGTTCGTGGTGCTGCCCATCGCCGTGCTGCTCGTCTGGTTCGGCCTGTCCCGCGGCGTGGCGCCGTTGAATGCGCTGCAGCAGCGGCTGCGCGCCCGGCGGCCCGACGACCTCTCGCCGATCGACGAACGCGCCGCGCCTTCCGAGATTGCCCCGCTGGTCGCGGCCATGAACGACCTGCTGGACCGCCTGTCCGCCAACGTGCAGGCGCAGCGCCGTTTCGTGGCCGACGCCGCGCACCAGTTGAAGACGCCGCTGGCGGGATTGCGCACACAGGCTGAACTGGCGCTGCGCGACGCCAGTCCCGAGGAAATGCAGTCCAGCCTGCGCCAGCTTGTGACGGGTTCTGAACGCGCGACCCGGCTCGTCAATCAGTTGCTGCTGCTGGCCCGGGCTGAAAATCCCAGCGCCATCGGCCTGACACGCACGGACATCAACGCCATCGCTTACGAGCAGACCATGCACTGGGTGCCGCTGGCGCTGTCGCTCAGCACGGACCTGGGGTTCGAAGGCTCGGACACGCCCGTCGAGATCAATGGCAATCCGCTGCTGCTGGCCGAGCTGCTGAACAACCTGGTCGACAACGCGCTGCGCTACACCCCGCGCGGCGGCCATATCACCGTGCGCGTGCTGCAAGCGGATGGCCAAGGCATCCTGGAAGTCGAGGACTCCGGACCGGGCATTGCGCCCGACGAGCGCGAACGCGTGTTCGACNNCGGCCTGGGCCTGGCCATCGTGCGCGAAATCACGCAGAAGCATCAGGCAAGTGTCGAAATCAGCGACCATCCCACTGAACACTCCGACCTGCCCGGCACGCGAATCCGTGTCGTTTTTCCCCTCTACTCGCCGCCGCCCGAGACGTCCGACAGCTAAGGACTATCCCTAGCCTTCCCCGGGGAATTTACTGTTTGTTTCAATTTTAAGATTCGAGTAAGGGTCACGTCAGAACCTCGTCAGCCTCGGCCCCCAATGTTGCGATAGCTCGATGTCGGTCTCGCCGGCGGAGGGTCAAGCACGGCGGAAAACCGCCGGCCTAAAAACGAGGAGACATCATGAGCACAACTACCATGGCAGGCCGCGGTCCATCCGCGGATCCGCGTCCGATGACCAAGGAGGAGCGCAAGGTCATCTTNNCGGCACGGTGTTCGAGTGGTACGACTTCTATCTATATGGCTCGCTCGCAGCCATCATTGCCCAACACTTCTTTTCCGGCGTGAACCCGACCGCGGGCTTCATCTTCGCGCTGCTGGCCTTCGCGGCCGGTTTCGCGGTGCGGCCGTTCGGCGCGCTGGTGTTCGGCCGATTGGGCGACCTGGTCGGACGTAAATACACCTTCCTGGTCACGATCGTGATCATGGGCCTGTCCACGTTCCTCGTCGGCATTCTGCCCAGCTACGCCAGCATCGGCCTGGCCGCTCCCGCCATCCTGATCGTCCTGCGCCTGTTGCAAGGTCTGGCGCTTGGCGGCGAATACGGCGGCGCGGCGACCTATGTCGCTGAACACGCTCCGCACGGCCGCCGCGGCTTCTACACGTCCTGGATTCAAACCACCGCAACGCTGGGCCTGTTCCTGTCGCTGCTGGTCATCCTGGGCATCCGCACGTTCATGGGCGAAGATGACTTCAAGGCCTGGGGCTGGCGCATTCCG
>NZ_DIEJ01000252.1:0-9725 GCF_002418565.1 Achromobacter sp. UBA5777
CACGGCGTCACCGGCGCTGGTGGCGGCCTACACGGGCGCGGCCGCCGCGGCCATGGACGCGCTTGCCGAGCATGGCCTGCGCTTCCAAGTGCTGGACGGGTTCCTGTACCCCGGCCACACCGCGCGCCGCATGCACACGTTGCCCGAGCGCACCGGTGCGGCGCTGGTCGCGGCCCTGGAACGCGCAGCCACCGAGGCGGGCGCTTACCTGCTGACCCGTGCGCTGGCCCGCGAAATTTGGACGGATGACGACGGCCGCGTGACCGCCGTGGGCTGCGAACGCCCGGACGGCTCGGTCGACGTGATCGGCTGCGATGTCCTGCTGCTGGCCTGCAACGGCTTTGGCGGCAACGCCGCGATGGTCGGCGAATACCTGCCCGCAATGCGCGAGGCCGTCTACGGCGGCCACGTCGGCAACGACGGCAGCGCCATCCAGTGGGGCACGCAGCTTGGCGCGCGCCTCGCGGATCTGGGCGGCTACCAGGGCCACGGATCCTGGGCTACGCCGCAGGGCGCGCTGATTTCCTGGGCCGTGATGATGGACGGCGGCGTGCAGATCAACCGCGACGGCCAGCGCTTTCATGACGAGACGCACGGTTATTCCGAGGCCGCGGTCCATGTACTGGCGCAGCCGGACTCGGTGGCGTGGAATGTCTTTGACGACCGCACGCTCGCGCTGGCGCGCGGCTTTCCGGACTTCGTGCAGGCCGAAGAAGGGCAGGCGTTGAAGACGTGCGCCGACGTGGCGGCGCTGGCCGCGCTGATCGGTTGCGATCCGCAGGTGCTGGGCCAGACGCTGGACTCGGTCAGGCCCGGCGCGCCGGACCCGCTGGGACGCCGCTTCGAGCGCACGCTGCACGCGCCGTACCACGCGGTCAAGGTGACGGGCGCGCTCTTTCACACACAAGGCGGGCTGGACATCGACGCGCAATGCCGCGTCCTGGACAACACAGGCCGGGCGCTGCCCAACCTGCTGGCTGCGGGCGGGGCCGCCCGTGGCGTTTCGGGCAACGACGTGTCCGGCTATCTGTCCGGCAACGGCTTGCTCAGCGCGGTCGCCGGCGGCCATATCGCCGCGGCCACCGCGGCGGCGCTGCTCGGGCGCCGCCTGGATTAGGAAACCCATGATGCAAACACAGAACCTGAAAGCGCAATTGGCGGCCGGCACGGTGCTGGCCCCCGGCGTCTACGACGCCTTGTCGGCGCTGGTGGCCGAGCAGGCGGGCTTTACCGCGCTGTACCTGTCGGGCGCGTCCATCGCCTACACGCGGCTCGGCCGCTCGGACATCGGCCTGACCACGTACACCGAAGTCGAAGACACCCTGGCCCGCATCGCCGAGCGCGTGTCGGCTGCGGTGATCGTGGACGCGGACACGGGCTTCGGCAACGCGTTGAACACCCAGCGCACTGTGCGCGGCTTCGAGCGCGCGGGTGCCGCGATGATCCAGCTTGAGGATCAGACCTTTCCCAAGCGCTGCGGCCACCTGGACGGCAAGAGCGTGATTCCCGCCGCTGAGATGTGCGGCAAGCTGCGCGCCGCCGTCGACGCGCGGGTCAACGCATCCACGCTGATCCTGGCGCGCACCGACGCGCTGGCCTCCGAAGGCCTGGACGCGGCGCTGGACCGCGCCGAGGCCTATCTTGAAGCCGGCGCGGACGCGCTCTTCATCGAGGCGCTGCGCACGCCGGAACAGATGCGCGCCGCGTGCGACCGCTTCGCAGCGCGTGTGCCGCTGCTGGCGAACATGGTGGAGGGCGGCAAGACCCCGGTACAGGACGCGGGTGCGCTTGCCGCAGTGGGATTTCGCATCGTCATCTTCCCGGGTGGTACGGCGCGCGCGGTGGCGCATACGCTGCAGGGCTACTACGGCAGCCTGCGCCAGCACGGCACGACGGGGCCGTGGAAGGACAGGATGCTGGATTTCGATGGATTGAATGATGTGATCGGCACGCCGGAACTGCTGGAGCAGGGGCGGCGGTACGAAGGCTGAACCCGCTGGCTGCGGGGGCAGGGTTCCGGTATCGGGACGGTGCGAGCGGGTGTGGCAATAGCGGGTCGCCGCGTGGGCTGAACGTCCGCCCAGCGGCCCGAATTCAGCAAGCTCGCCTTAACGCGGCGTGCGCTGGTGCGGCACGAGCGGCGGCACGGGCTGGCCGGCGATCAAATCCCAGAAGGCCGGCAGGAAGCACTCGGCCACGAGCAGCGGCTGGCCCTGGCGCCAGAACACCGAGCGGCGCGCCCAGATCCGGCTGGCCTGCAACGCACGCGCCTCGGGCGGAAGAACGTCCGAGGCGGTGGCATGGAACGGCACGGGCGAGGCCAGGCGGCGGCACGCGAACGGCGACCGGATCACCGTGCTGTCGTGATACAGCATGTCGGCCAGCGGCCGGGTCAACAGGCGCCGCATCCCTTGCCAGGCGCCGTGCGACGCGGTCAAGGGCGTCAGGCTGCGCGCCGGCACGCTGTCCACGCCATTCACGGACATCAATACCTCGCGGATCCACACCGGTGCGCCCGGCGCAATGCGCATCGCACGCGCCTCGTCAGCCGGCGCGCCATCGGCGTACTCGGCCAACACCCGCAGGCGCACCTGCCCGACCTGGCGGAGACCAGCGGTAAGCGCGCCTGGCCGGAACAGCCAGTGGCGTTGGGCGGGGGACAGAATGGCCGGGGCTTGCGCCAGCCAGCCGGCGGCGAGAGGGGGGCGATGGGCTGCGGGTTGCTTCGTCATGGCTGCGTATTATGCCAAGCCCCGCCCGAAGGCCGTCTGCGTCGCAATGCCGCAGGGCAGGGGGCACCGGCCGTCCTCACCGGCCGTCCGCATACAATACCGCCCATGGAAAAAGTACGTATCTCCAAGCTCATGTCCGAGCGCGGACTCTGTTCACGCCGCGAGGCGGACAGCTATATCGAGCGCGGCTGGGTCCGCGTCGACGGCGTCGTCGTGTCCGAATTGGGCGCGCGGGCCTATCCCGACCAGGAAATCACGCTGGAGCGCGCTGCGCATGCGCGCCAGACCTCCCGCGTCACCATCCTCATCAACAAGCCCGTGGGCTATGTCTCCGGCCAGGCGGAAAAAGGCTACACGCCGGCCGTCGCCCTGATCGATTCCCGCTCCCGCTTCGCCAACGACCGCGCCCCGCAGCGGTTCGAACGCGCGCACCTCGAAGGCCTGGCCGTCGCTGGCCGCCTGGACATCGATTCGCAAGGACTCCTCGTCCTCACGCAGGACGGCCGGGTCGCCAAGCAGCTGATCGGCGAAGATTCCACGGTCGACAAGGAATACCTGGTCCGCGTTCAGGGCGAGCTGTCCGACAACGGCCTGGCCCTGCTCAACCACGGACTATCGCTGGACGGCAAACCGCTCAAGCGCGCGCAGGTGCGCTGGCAGAACCACGATCAACTGCGTTTCGTGCTGCGCGAAGGCAAAAAGCGCCAGATCCGCCGCATGTGCGAACTGGTGGGCCTGAAGGTGATCGGCCTAAAACGCGTACGCATCGGCCGCGTGGCCCTGGGGGATCTGCCGCTGGGTCAATGGCGCTATCTGCGCGACGACGAATCGTTCTGAGCTGGTGTCTGACACCCACCGTCCTCACCATCGTGAGACGGCCTCCAGCGCAGGTGTCTGACACCCTGGTGAGAGCCCCTTCATCTTGAGTTGCCCTCCAGAGGGTGTCTGACACCGACAGCGAGACACCGCTCGCAGCATTGGTCACCTCACCCGACAACACTTGTCGACCGCCGAAGGATTTTTCAGTCTGTTTCGGTCTCAGCGCGATTTCATGAAACCGGGCGTATCCTTCGCTTGCCAGTGGCTGCCCAGGCGCTCCATCAGGAATTCGATGAAGATCCGCGTTTTGGCGGGCAGCAGCCGCGTCTCCGTAACCGCATGCACCGGAAACGGTCCCAACTGCCAATCCGGCAGCACGCGCTGCAACTGGCCTGACTGCTGTTCCGACAACTGACCACCCACCAGCACCGCAATGCCCGCGCCCAGCATGGCCAGGCGCCGGGCCATGGCGACGCCGTTGACGGAAAACCGGTTGCCCGGCGTGAACTCGATGTGCTGCTCGCCGTTCGTTAGCGGCCAGCGCGTCACGCGGCCGGCGCCTTCCGCGCGGAACTCGATGCACTCGTGCCGGGTCAGGTCGCTGGGATGCTTCGGTTCACCGTGCTTTTCCAGGTAATCGCGCGAGGCATACAGGTAGGCAGGCAGCATGCCCAGCAGTCTTGCAATCTGGGTCGAATCGGGCAGGTCGCCGATTTCGATCGACACGTCGCAGGTCTGGAACACGCGAGATGCGTGGTCCGGGTTCGCGAGGTCCAGGAAAAACGTCACATCGGGATAGCGCCGGGAGAACTCCATGAATGACTCAGCCAGGAAATCCGTGCCGAAATCCGCAGGCATGTTGACCCGCAGCGGCCCGGTGGGCGTGTCGACCAGCTTCTGCAATTCTTCATGGGCGATCTGCGCCTCGGCCACGATGCGCTGGCAGCGTTCGAAATACAGGCGGCCGGCATCGGTCAGTTCCACCTTGCGTGTGGTGCGGCTGAGCAGCCGCAGCCCCACGGACCGCTCCAATTCGGCCACCTGGCGAGACAAGGTCGACTTGGGGACGCCCAGCGTTGCCGCAGCGCGGCTAAAACTGTGCGTTTTGGCGACCTCGACGAAGAGTTCCATTCCCTGTAGGCGTTTCATGGCGCGATTTTGTCACAGTGCGGATCGCACGATTGTCCCATAAATGGAATGATGTTTTCTCAACATGCCCCTTTGTTTCTAAAGCGGGATAACTCAGAATGCGAGTTCTGCAATGCAGCAATGCGATAAACGTCCAGCCTTGCGTGTTCTACGCGAATCCACCCAGGTCGAACGCCGCGGACCGCGCCAAGACGGTCTGACGGGCTGATGTTCTTCGCAGAATCGCCCCAGGCAAAACGGCCTTTCACGGCTATCAGGCACGCGGCGCATGCGCGGCGTGGGGCTACCTTTATTGAAATCGGGAATGCAATCTATGAATAAGAAAAGCGCTATGTGGCGCGGTGCGGCCGTTGTCGCGCTGACGGCATCGGCCCTCACACTGGCCGCTTGCGGCAAGAAGCAAGAGGCGCCTCAGGGCGGCAAGCCGCAAGTGACGGTCGTCACATTGGCGACGCAGCCCGTTTCCCTTACTACCGAACTGCCCGGCCGCACGTCTCCTTTCCGCGTCGCCGAAGTCCGTCCGCAGGTCAACGGCATCGTCCAGAAGCGCCTCTTCACCGAGGGCGGCGAGGTCAAGGCGGGCGAACAGCTCTATCAGATCGATCCCGCCCTCTACCAGGCCAACGTCGACAGCCAGAAGGCCGCGCTGGCTCGCGCCCAGGCGCAGCAAAAGACCGCCGCGCTGCTGGCCGAGCGCTACAAGCCGCTGGTCGCCACCCGCGCGGTCAGCCAGCAGACCTACGACAACGCCGTCGCCTCGCGCGATCAGGCCGCCGCCGATGTGCTGTCGGCCAAGGCGGCGCTGGACACGGCCCGCATCAATCTCGTCTACACCAAGGTCTTGTCGCCGATCGACGGCATCATAGGCCGCTCTGCCGTGACCGAAGGCGCGCTCGTGACCGCCAACCAGACCAGCGCGCTTGCCGCGGTGCAGCAGATCGACCCCATCTACGTCGACGTCACGCAGTCCAGCGTGCAGCTCCTGCGCCTGCAGGACGCGCTGGCCACCGGCCAGCTCAAGAAGCTGGACGGCGAGCAGGCCGCCCTGGTCACGCTGACGCTGGAAGACGGCTCGCAATACAAAGAGTCCGGCAAGCTGCAGTTCTCCGAAGTGACCGTGGACCCTGGCACCGGCTCGATCACGCTGCGCGCCGTGTTCCCCAACCCCGACCGCCGTCTGTTGCCCGGCATGTTCGTGCGTGCGCGCCTGGCTGACGGCGTGGCCGCCGACGGTCTGCTGGTGCCGCAACGCGGCGTGACGCGCAATCAGCGTGGCCAGCCGACGGCACTGGTCGTCAACGCCAAGAACCAGGTTGAACTGCGCGACCTGAAGACCGATCGCGCCATCGGCGACAAGTGGCTCGTCACCGACGGCCTGGCCGCCGGCGACCGCGTGATCGTGGAAGGCCTGCAGATGGTCCGCCCCGGCGTTGAAGTGGTCGCCACCGAAGCCGGCGCCAAGGCCCAGCCGCAAGCGGCCAATGCGCAGGGGGCAACCGCCCCCGCCGCGCCGGCCAAGCAGTAATCAGGAGCCACGCATGGCAAAGTTTTTTATCGACAGGCCGGTTTTTGCCTGGGTGATCGCGATCGTGCTGATGCTGGCCGGCGCGCTGTCCATCCTGCAGCTTCCGGTCGCCCAGTACCCCAACATCGCGCCGCCCGCCATCGGCATCGCGGTGACCTACCCGGGCGCGTCCGCGCAGACCGTGCAGGACACCGTGGTGCAGGTGATCGAACAGCAGATGAACGGTCTTGACGGCCTGCAGTACATCTCGTCGGAAAGCAATTCCGACGGCAGCATGTCCATCACGCTGACCTTCAAGCAGGGCACCAACCCCGACACCGCGCAGGTGCAGGTCCAGAACAAGCTGGCGCTGGCGCAGCCGCTCCTGCCGCAGGAAGTGCAGCAGCAGGGCATCCGCGTCACCAAGGCCACGAAGAACTTCCTGATCGTGGCCGGCTTCGTGTCCACCGACGGCACGATGACCAAGGACGACCTGGCCGACTACGTCGCGTCGTACGTCCAGGATCCCATCAGCCGTACGCAGGGCGTGGGCGACTTCCAGCTTTTCGGCTCGCAGTACGCGATGCGGATCTGGCTGGACCCGGCCAAGCTCGTCAACTACGGGCTGACCACGGTCGACGTCACCACCGCCATCAAGGAACAGAACGTCCAGGTCTCGTCCGGGCAATTGGGCGGCTTGCCGTCCGTGCGCGGCCAGCAGCTCAACGCCACCATCATCGGACCCTCGCGCCTGCAGACGGCCGAAGACTTCGGCCAGATCCTGCTCAAGGTCAACTCCGACGGTTCGCAGGTGCGCCTGCGCGATGTCTCGCGCATCGAACTGGGCGGCCAGACCTACGCCATCGACAGCTTCTACAACGGCAATCCGGCCTCGGGCCTGGCCATCAAGCTGGCGCCTGGCGCCAACGCGCTGGACACGGCGCAGGCGGTGCGCGACACCATCAACAACCTCAAGCCGTATTTCCCGCCGGGCATGGACGTCGTCTATCCGTACGACACGACGCCGTTCGTCAGCCTGTCGATCCATGAAGTGTTCAAGACGCTGGTCGAAGCCATCATCCTGGTGTTCCTGGTGATGTATCTCTTCCTGCAGAACTTCCGCGCCACCATCATTCCCACGCTGGCCGTGCCGGTGGTGCTGCTGGGCACGTTCGGCGTGCTGGCGGCGTTCGGCTATTCCATCAACACCTTGACGATGTTCGGGATGGTGCTGGCCATCGGCCTGCTTGTTGACGACGCCATCGTGGTGGTCGAAAACGTCGAGCGGGTGATGGCCGAAGAGGGGCTCACGCCCAAGCAGGCCACACGCAAGTCCATGAGCCAGATCACCGGCGCCCTGATCGGCATTGCGATGGTGCTGGCGGCCGTGTTCGTGCCGATGGCGTTCTTCGGCGGCTCCACGGGCGTGATCTACCGTCAGTTCTCGATCACGATCGTGTCCTCGATGGTGCTGTCCGTGATCGTGGCCATCGTGTTCACGCCGGCGCTGTGCGCGACGCTGCTCAAGCCCATTCCGAAGGGCCATCACGGCGCCAAGAAGGGCTTTTTCGGCTGGTTCAACCGCACGTTCGAGCGCAGCAGCAACGGCTACGCCAATACCGTCGCCCGCGGCCTGAACCGCACCAAGCGCCTGATGGTCGTCTACCTGGCGCTGGTCATCGCGATGGGCTGGATGTTCACGCGCATCCCGACCGCGTTCCTGCCGGCCGAAGACCAGGGCATTCTGTTCGCCCAGATCCAGACGCCGGCCGGCGCCACTGCTGAAGCCACCAAGGCCGTCATCGACGACGCCACCAAGTACCTGCTGACCGAAGAAAAGGACGCCGTTACCTCAGTGTTTGCGGTCAACGGCTTCAACTTCGGCGGCCGCGGCCAGAACGCGTCCATCCTGTTCATCAAGCTGCGGGACTGGGAAGAGCGCGGCGACGCCAGCCTGAAGGCCGCCGCCGTGGCGGGGCGCGCCAACGCGCATTTTGCCCAGACGGAACAACGTGCGAAGTTGTTCGTCGTGCCGCCGCCGTCCGTGATGGAACTGGGCAACGTCACCGGCTTTGACTTCCAGCTGATGGACCGCGCCGGCGTGGGCCATGAGAAGCTGCTCGCCGCGCGCAACCAGTTGCTGGGCGAGGCCGCTCAGAGCCCGGTGCTGGCGGGCGTGCGTCCCAACGGCATCGAAGACGCGCCGCAGTACCAACTGGACATCGACCGCGAAAAGGCCCGCGCCCTGGGCGTGGCCGTGTCGGACATCAACAGCACGCTCGCCACCGCATGGGGTTCGTCGTACGTCAACGACTTCATCGACCGCGGCCGCGTCAAGAAGGTGTTCGCGCAGGGCGAGGCGTCCTCGCGCATGCTGCCGGAAGACCTGAACAAATGGTACGTGCGCAACAAGGATGGCGACATGGTGCCGTTCTCGGCGTTCTCCAGCGCAACGTGGAGCTTCGGCCCGCAGAAGCTGAACCGCTACAACGGCGTGCCGTCGTACAACATCCAGGGCCAGGCGGCGCCGGGCTACAGCTCGGGCGCAGCCATGGAAGAAATGGAACGCCTGGCGGCCAAGTTGCCGGTCGGCGTCGGTTTCGAATGGACCGGCCTGTCGTTCGAAGAACGCCTGTCCGGCGCCCAGGCGCCCGCGCTGTACGCGATCTCGCTCATCGTGGTGTTCCTGTGCCTGGCGGCGCTCTATGAAAGCTGGACCATTCCGTCCGCGGTCATGCTGGTGGTGCCGCTGGGGATCATCGGCGCGCTGCTGGCGACGCTGCTGCGTGGTCTGTCCAACGACGTGTTCTTCCAGGTGGGTCTCTTGACGACAATCGGGCTGGCGGCCAAAAACGCCATCCTGATCGTGGAGTTCGCCAAGGAGCACTACGAATCGGGCGCCAGCCTGACCGAGTCGGCCATCCACGCCGCGCGTCAGCGTCTGCGTCCCATCCTGATGACGTCCCTGGCGTTCATCTTGGGCGTGACCCCGCTGGCGATTTCCAGCGGCGCGGGCTCGGGCAGCCAGAACGCCATCGGCACGGGCGTGATCGGCGGCATGCTGACCGGCACGTTCCTGGCCATCTTCTTCGTCCCGGCCTTCTTCGTCATCATGCTGCGCGTGTTCAAGGTCAAGCGCATGAGCGAAAACGTCGACAAGCACGACACCAGCGCCAAGGGTCCGCACGACGTGCCGGCGGAGGGTCAACCGTAATGAAACTCCAGATGAGAACCTTGCTGTCTGTATCCCTGGCGGCGGCCCTGGCGGGCTGCTCGCTGGCCCCCACGTACGAGCGCCCCGACGCGCCCATCGACGCCGCGTATCCCACGGGCGCCGCCTACAATGCGGCCCAGGTCGCCGCGCCGGGCGGCATGGTCGTGGCCGACATCGGCTGGCGCGACTTCTTCGGCGATCCGCTGCTGCAACAGCTGATCGAGCAGTCGCTCGTCAACAACCGCGACCTGCGGGTGGCGGCGCTGAATGTCGAGGCCGCGCGCGCGCAGTACCGCATCCAGCGGGC
>NZ_DIEJ01000253.1:0-9049 GCF_002418565.1 Achromobacter sp. UBA5777
GCGGGCAGATCGTAGCTTCGAGTGGCGTCCTGCGCGTGGGCGCTGTTTGGCAGCAGTGGAACGGTGCTGGCGCAGGCCAGCGACAGGGCGAGGACAAGGGGGCGGGGGCACAGCATCGGGGGCTCCAGGGGCTGACGCAGAGCGTCGTCATCCTGGGTAGACGCAGCCGCAGGCCGGATGTCAGGGTCCATCACGCCGTTCCCTGCGTGGCGGCAGCCACACCTGTACGCCGTCGCCGAGGCGCAGCACGCGCACCTGCAACTGAGTGGCCAACTGGTCGCGGTTGCTGGCTGCGCCGTCGGCACTGCCAAGCAGGGTGACCGGCTGCTGGCGCAGCTGATCGCCGATGACCCACGTGTGCCCGCCGTGCCAGCGGTCCAGGCCCTGCGTGACGTCGGCCAGCGGAGCCGAGACCCAGTGCAGGCGCCGCTCGCGCCAGGCCAGTGTTCCGGGGGCGGTGGTTGTTGCATGGGCTGTTGACTGCCCATCGAAGCGCAGCTGCTCGCCGTCGTTGGCCAGCATGCTGGCGTTGCCGCTGTCCACGCGCACGCGATGCTCGGTAACGGTGACCACGCTGCTGTTGCCCTGCACGGCAAGATCGAATGCGGTCCCCAGTGCAGTGACGGTGCCCTGCGGAGTGTGTACCTGGAAGGGCCGGTCGTCATCGGCGGCGACCTGGAACCAGGCCTGGCCACGCTGCAACTGGAGCTGGCGGCGCTGCCCATCGATGCGCACCTTCACTTCGCTGCCGGGTGACAGCAGGACATGCGAACCATCCGGAAGGGTCTCATCGCGGATCTCGCCAGCGGCCGTACGCAGTACCTGCGCCACCGGCGGCGAGGCATGGCGGCTGTAGAGACCCAGCGCACACAGCAACAGAACCGCAATGCCGGCTTCGCGCAGGCGACGGCGTTGCCTGCGCTGCTGTTGCCGCTGCAGGCTGGGCAGCGTCGCGCCTGCCTGCCACAGGTGCTGCAGATACTGGTACTGCGCGGCATGTCGGGGGTCGGCCTGGAACCACTGGTCGAACGCGTTCTCGTCGCGGTCACCGTCGTGCCCGTCCAGCCACCAGCGTGCGGCTTCGCGCGCGATCGCGTCCTGGCTCATGCGCTGGGCACCTGCTGCAGGGCGACGAGGGCGCGCAGCAGATGGCCGTGCGCGGTCTGCCGGCTGATGCCCAGCTGGCGCCCGATCTCGGCCAGCGCCAATTGTTCAACCCGCGCCAGCAGGAACACCTGGCGCGAGCGCGGTGGTAGCGCGGCGATGATCGCGTCGAGGTGGCGCAGCTGTTCGGCGTCGAGCAGTCGCTGCTCGGGCAGTGGTGCAGGATCGGCGATGGCCTGCAACTGCGTGTCATCCAGTACCTCTTCGCGACGGCGCTGGCGCTGCCGGTAGTGATCCGCGATCAGGTTGTGGGCGACGCGGTACAGATAGGCGCGGCCGTTGCTCAGCAGGCCGCTGGCGGCGACTTTGACGACACGCAGCCAGGTTTCCTGGACGACGTCATCGGCGTCGCTGCGTTGCGGGAGTTTGCGGCGGACATGGGCGTGCAGCGGCCGGTAATGGGCCGCGCACAGCTGCGCGACATCCGTCGGTTCGACAGGCGTGGACACGGGGCGGGCGACAACTGGGAAAGGGAACAGCCCGCGGCGGCAAGGGCAGCGGCTGCACCTTACAGCAAAAGAGAATCATTTGCATCCATGGCGCGAGGCACGGCACGCCGGGCCACCGCGTCGTCAGCGCGGACGATAGTCGCAGTGGATCTGCAGGGCTTCGGTGGCGTTGTGATGCAGCTCGAAGCCGCACTGCTGCAGGCTGCGCTTCACCTGCACGACGGCTTCGGAATGACGGGCAACGCGACGATCCTGCCAGCGCAGTGGGGTGAACACGCCCAGGGGCAGCAGCCGCAGCCGCTTGCCGTGCAGTACCAGTGAGACATCGACATGACGGCCATCGATGTCGTGGCCGTTGGCGCCGAAGATGGCATCGATCTCATCGCGGCGTTGCGGGTAGCAGGTGCGGAATGCTGCGATGCCGAGCCGTCGTACCGCGCGGCGGAAGCCACCGAGACGGCTGTGGCCGGGTTCGAAGCCACGGGTGAGCAGCAGGCGCAACCCGGCAGGCAGCATCGCCTGCGCGTCGAGCAGGCGTTGCAGCACCTCTTCTTCCAGTTGGATGCGGGTGGAGGGCCAGCGCGGAGCGATGAGCAGTCCGTGGTGGTTGCCGCGTTGCAGGGTCAACATGCGTGAAGCTTCGCACGCGGGCGAACAGCCGCGGTAGTGCCGGCCGCTGGCCGGCAGATCCGTCATCGTGCGATGGGGTCAGGCCCCGGACGGGATCCGGCCCCGGGCTACGCCTTGTCGCCGCCGCGGTCCACGCAGCCCCAGTTGAGGATGCGGGTGCCGGCCGGCAGCACGCGGCGGAAGAAGTCCACCCTGGATCGCTTCGGGTTCACCACCACCGGCGCCTTGGCGGCCAGCAGCAACGGCAGGTCGGCGGTGCTGTCGGAGTAGGCGATGTCGATATTGCCGTAGCCGCGCTCGCGCAGCATGCGCATCTTTTCTTCGTTGTGGCAGTGGCGGGTCGGGCCGACGCCGCCCAGTCGCGGGCCGACCTCGGTGCCGATCACCGGCACGTCCTGGTGGGCAACGAACGCCAGGATGGCGCGGGCCAGTTCCGGCGGCGCGCCGGTGGCGACCACTACACGGTCGCCCTTGGCACGGTGCGCGGCGAACACCTCCAGCGCCTGTGGCAGCAGCTTGGCGCGCATCTGCGCCTCGTTGCGCAGCACGTAGGCATCGATCACCTTGTTGAAATCGCGCGCACGGTGCAGGCCGAAGCTGCCGATCCACACGTAGACCGAAATACCCGTCCGGCGGGTCGGCAGCATCGCCACCAACGGCCCGGCGATCGGCGTGACCAGCAGCGCGGCCAGCATGCGCAGCGGGTTGCGCTTGATCAGCGAGGCGAACAGATGGGTGCCCGAATCGCCGTCGTAGAGGGTGTGGTCGAAATCGAAGACCACCAGCGGCGCATCGTCGCGCGGCGTCGGATAGTGCGTTGTCATGCCGCGAAGAATAGCTGACGCAGGCCCTCGCCCGGCTCTTCCACGCGCATGAAGGCCTCGCCGACCAGGAATGCATGGATGCCGGCATCGCGCATCAGCGCGACGTCCTGCGGGCCGAGGATGCCACTCTCGGTGACCAGCAGGCGGTCACGCGGCACCGCCTGCTGCATGTCCAGCGTGGTCTGCAGCGACACCTCGAAGGTGCGCAGGTTGCGGTTGTTGATGCCCAGCAGCGGCGTCTTGAGCGTGAGCGCGACTTCCAGCTCCTTGGCGTCATGCACTTCAACCAGCACGTCCATGCCCAGCTCGATCGCCAGCGTTTCGTAGTCGCGCAGTTGCGCGGGCGTGAGCGCGGCCACGATCAGCAGCACGCAGTCGGCGCCCATCGCGCGCGCGGCGACGATCTGGTAGGGATCGATCACGAAGTCCTTGCGCAGCACCGGCAGCGCGCACGCGGCCCGCGCCTGGCGCAGGTGGTCGTGCGAACCCTGGAAGAACTGCACGTCGGTCAGCACGGACAGGCAGGCCGCGCCGTGCACGGCGTAGGTGGCCGCGATTTCGGCGGGCGCAAAGCCCTCGCGGATGACGCCCTTGGAGGGTGAGGCTTTCTTGATTTCAGCGATGACGCCGGCCTTGCCCTGCGAGATCTTGTCTTCGATGGCTTGAGCGAAGCCGCGCACGTCCTGGCGCGCCTGCGCTTCGCGCAGGACTTCGGCTTCGCTGCGCATCTGGCGGGCGGCGGCGACTTCCTCGGCCTTGACGGCGAGGATCTTCGCGAGAATATCGTTCATTTCTGGAATGTCCGGGTGTATGCGCAGAATTCTTCCAGCTTGGCTCGCGCCGCGCCGGTGGAAATTAGTTCAAATGCTAGCGCTAAGGCTTCGGGAATGGAATCGGCTTTGTTGCCGGCATAGATGGCGAGCCCGGCGTTCAGGGCGACGATGTCTCTGGCCGCGCCTTCGACATTCTCCAGCGCCTCTATGACAAGCTCGCGCGACTGCTCGCGATTGGACACCTTGATGCTCCGGTTGGACATCATGGATAGCCCGTAGTCCTCGGGATGAATCTCGTACTCGCGGACCACGCCGTCCTTCAGTTCGCCGACCATCGTGGCCCCTCCCAGCGAGGCCTCGTCCATGCCGTCCTTGCCATGCACGACCAGCACGTGGCGCGAGCCCAGGCGTTCCAGCACGCGCACCTGGATGCCGACGAGGTCGGGGTGGAAGACGCCCATCAACTGGTTGGCGGCGCCGGCCGGATTGGTCAGCGGACCGAGGATGTTGAAGATCGTGCGCACGGCCAGTTCCTTGCGGACGGCGGCCACGTTCTTCATCGCGCCGTGGTGGGCGGGCGCAAACATGAAACCGATGCCGGTCTCCTGAATGCATTCGGCCACCTGCTCGGGCGTCAGCACCAGGTTGGCGCCCAGCGCCTCCAGCACGTCGGCGCTACCGCTGGACGACGAGGCGCTGCGGTTGCCGTGCTTGGCGATCGGCACGCCGGCCGCGGCCGCGACGAACATCGCAGTCGTGGAAATGTTGAACGTGTGGCTGCCGTCGCCGCCCGTGCCGCACATGTCGAGCAGGTCGTTCGGATTGGGCGTGACCACGGGCGTGGCGAACTCGCGCATCACCTGCGCCGCGGCGGTGATCTCGCCCACGGTTTCCTTTTTGACGCGCAGGCCCATCAACAGCGCGCTGGCGATCTGCGGAGACATCTCGCCGCGCATCAGCATGCGCATCAGGTGCAGCATTTCGTCGTGGAAAATTTCGCGGTGTTCGATGCAGCGCGTCAGCGCTTCGGAGGGGGAAATCGTCACGGTGCGTCCTTTCAGGCGAGGTTCAGGAAATTGCGCAGCAGGGCGTGGCCGTGCTCACTCAGTACGGATTCGGGGTGGAACTGTACCCCGTATAGCGGCAGGGTCTTGTGCCGCACACCCATGATGTCGCCATCCGGCGCCGTCGCGGTGACCGTCAGGCAGTCCGGCAGGGTGGCCGGATCGATGGTCAGCGAGTTGTAGCGGATGACAGTGTACGGCGTCGGCAGGCCTTCAAAGATGTCAGTGCCCGTGTGCGACAGCTGGATCGTCTTGCCGTGCATGATCTGCTGCGCGCGCACGATGTCGCCGCCGAAGGCCGCGCCGATGGCCTGGTGGCCCAGGCACACGCCCAGGATGGGCTTTTTGCCGGCATAGGCCTGGATCAGCGGCACGGAGATGCCGGCTTCGGCCGGCGAGCACGGGCCGGGCGACACGCAGATCTGGTCGGGATTGAGCGCAGCCACTTCTTCAAGCGTGATCTGGTCGTTGCGCGCCACGCGCACGTCCACGCCCAGCTCGCCAAAGTACTGCACCAGGTTGTAGGTAAAGGAATCGTAGTTGTCGATCATCAACAGCATTTTTTTCTCCTCTGGGCCGTTCTGCGGCCCGGACGGTGTCAGTTTGGCCGGGGCCTCAGATGGGTTCGTCCAGGCCGTGCTGCACCTGCTCGGCCGCGCGCAGCACGGCGCGCGCCTTGGCTTCGGTCTCGGCCCATTCGGCTTCAGGGTTCGAATCGGCCACGATGCCGGCGGCCGCCTGCACGTAGAGTGTGCCGTCCTTGATGACGCCGGTGCGGATGGCAATCGCCACGTCCATCTCGCCGCCGTAGCTCAGGTAGCCGGCCGCGCCGCCGTAGATGCCGCGGCGCACGGGTTCCAGTTCGTCGATGATCTTCATGGCCTCGACCTTGGGCGCGCCGGTCAGCGTACCGGCCGGGAACGAGGCGCGCAGCACATCCATGCTGCTCATGCCGGGATTCAGGGTGCCGGTCACGTTGGACACCAGGTGCATCACGTGCGAGTAGCGCTCGATCACCATGGTGTCGCTGACCTTTACCGAGCCCACCTGCGCGACGCGGCCCACATCGTTGCGCGCCAGGTCGATCAGCATGACGTGTTCGGCGATCTCCTTCGGGTCGGCCTTCAGTTCGGCCGCCAGCGCCGCGTCTTCCTCGGGCGTGCCCCCACGCTTGCGGGTACCCGCAAGCGGACGGATCGTGATCTGCGACTTCGGCTCGCCGTTATCCACCGTGCTTTCCTGGCGCACCAGGATTTCGGGCGATGCGCCCACCACCTGGAAATCACCGAAGTTCCAGAAGTACATGTAGGGGGAGGGATTGAGCGACCGCAGGGCGCGGTAGAGGGAGAGGGGCGAATCGCGGAAGGGCTTGGCGATGACCTGGCCGATCTGGACCTGCATCAGATCGCCGGCGGCGATATGTTCCTTGGCGCGCAGCACTGCCGCCAGGTAGTCCTCTTTCTTGAAATCGCGCCGTTCCTCGGTCTGCATGCTGGCGTGGCTGTACGGAATCTCGACGGGGCGGCGCAAGCGCGCGCGCAGGTCGGTCAGGCGCTGCTGCGCGCGGCTGTAGGCTTCGGGCTGGCTGGGATCGGCATAGACCATCAGGTAGATGCGGCCGGCCAGGTTGTCGACGATGACCAATTCGTCCACGTGCATCAGCATCAGGTCGGGCGTGCCGCCTTCCATGCCGGCCGGGAACGGCTTGACCGCGGGACCCAGGCACGGCTCGATGTGGCGCACCGTGTCGTAGCCGAAGTAACCGGCCAGGCCACCGCAGAAACGCGGCATGCCCGGGCGCAGCGCGACCTTGAAGCGGCTCTGGTATTGCTCGATGAAGGCCAGCGGATCGCCGTCGTGCGTCTCGGCGACCTTGCCGTCATGCAGCACTTCGGTGCGCGTGCCGCTGGCGCGGATCACGGTGCGCGCCGGCAGGCCGATGAACGAATAGCGGCCGAAGCGCTCGCCGCCCACCACGGATTCCATCAGGCAGGTCATGCGGCCGGCCAGAGGACCGGAGTGCGCCAGTTTCAGGTAGATGCCAAGCGGGGTGTCCAGGTCGGCGTAGGTCTCGGCCACCAGCGGAATGCGGTTGTAGCCTTGTGCCGCAAGGGCCTTGAATTCGATTTCGGTCATGTCGGGTCTCGTAAGCGGTGTCTGCTTTCGGACCGGGCACGCAACAAAAAACCCGGTCCAGTTGACTGGTTCCGGGTTGGGCGCTGTTTACACAGTGTCGGCGCTAGGCGGCAAGGTCGCGTCTAGGGCCGGGAAGGGGAATCATCGCCACCCGGAAGACAAACGCCACCAACGCCACGAGGCGCCGAGCATTTGGTTCTGGATGGAAACGTTCATTTAATGGTTCGGTAATGAAGTACGCGATAGTGATTTCTTGCTTGGGTTGCGCCGTGCTTCAAGCGGAGACTTTTGCTGCGTTCTGGTTTTGATTCCAGAGCGCGACCCACTGGGCGGCGTCAACAAGCGTGTCAACTATACCATCGACATCCAGCTCGCGCACGTCACGTCCTTCGTTGTAGCCATATGGCACCACCAGGACCTGCGTGCCCGCGCTGCGGCCCGCCTGCGCGTCGTTGATGGAATCGCCGATCGTCACGGCCTCGTTCACGCCCACGCCCATCAGGTCGCACGCGTGGTGGATCTGGTCGGGATCGGGCTTGCGGCGCTCGCAGGTGTCGCCGCACACCACGGCTTCGAAAAAGCCCGCCAGCCCCGTGCGCTGCAAGAGCGGCAAGGTGAATTCCGTGGGCTTGTTGGTGACCACGGCCAGCTTCAGGCCCTGATCGCGCATGAGTTTCAGCCCTTCGATCACGCCCGGGTAGACCTGCGCGCGCTCGCCGTTGACCAGGTGGTAATGGCGGTAGAAGGCCTCGCGGGCGCGCTGGAATTCTTCGGGCGCCGGGTCGGCGGCATCGAGCGAACCGGCCAGGCTGCGCCGCACCAGGTTGTCCACGCCCTTGCCGACGAACGTGGCGACCACGTCCTCGCGCAGCGCGATCATGCCGAGTTCAACACGCATGGCGTTGGCGGCAAAGGCCAGATCGGGAATGGAGTCGAGCAGGGTACCGTCCAGGTCCAGCAGCGCGGCGCGAAAAGCGGTCATGTCGGGTTCCTTACACAGCGGTGGTTTCGCCGATGGCGATCTGGTCGCGCATGGCCTTGATGATGCCGGCGTAGTCCGGCTTGCCGAAGATGGCCGAGCCGGCCACGAACGTGTCCGCGCCCGCAGCGCGGATTTCGGCGATGTTGTCGATCTTGACGCCGCCGTCCACCTGCAGAACGATCTCCTGGCCGCCGGCCTGCATCCACGCGTCGATGCGGGCACGGGCCTCGCGCAGCTTGGTCAGCGCCGCCGGAATGAAGCTCTGGCCGCCAAAGCCCGGATTCACCGACATGATGAGCACCAGGTCGATCTTGTCCATCACGTAGTCCATGTAGGACAGCGGCGTGGCGGGATTGAACACCAGACCGGCCTTGCAGCCGCTTTCGCGGATCAGGGACAGCGTGCGGTCCACGTGCGCGCTCGCGTCGGGGTGGAAGCTGATGTAGTCGGCGCCGGCCTTGGCAAACTGCGGCACCAGCGCATCCACGGGCTCGACCATCAGGTGCACGTCGATCGGCACTTGAACGTGAGGGCGGATCGCGGCACAGACCATCGGGCCGATCGTCAGGTTGGGGACATAGTGGTTGTCCATCACGTCCACGTGGATCCAGTCGGCGCCGGCGGCGACGACGTTGCGGACTTCCTCGCCCAGCCGGGCGAAGTCAGCCGACAGGATGCTGGGAGTAATGCGGGTGGAGGCCGTTTGCTTGGACATGATGTTCGGGGTCGGGGAGGGCATAATGTGCCATTATTGCAGTTTGAGGCGCCGCAGCGGGTATGCCCCGGCAAGCGCGCCTGAAATTCCGTCTTTCAAGCGTGGGCGCCCATGTTCCGCCGCCCGCGTGCAGCCACACAGGGAAGGACTGTGAAACCTTACGACCTGAGCGTCTCTGTCTCTCCGCGCTTCGTGCCCGAACAGTCCGACCCCGGCGAACAGCAATTCGTGTTCGCCTACACCGTCCGCATCACCAATACCGGCGAACATCCCGCGCAGGTGATCAGCCGCCACTGGATCATCACCGACGGC
>NZ_DIEJ01000253.1:9074-9430 GCF_002418565.1 Achromobacter sp. UBA5777
GGTGGGCACGATGCGCGGCATCTATCACTGCGTCGGCGAGAACGGCATTCCGTTCGAGGTGCCGATCTCCGAATTCGTCCTGGCCATGCCGCGCACCTTGCACTGAGTATGGTCCGGCCTTCCGTTGCACGTTTTTCCCTCTGCACATGAAGCGCATTCTTAGCCTGTCCGTGCTGTCCATTCTGCTGGCGGCATGTTCCACCCCGTCCGATATTCCCCCTGATTCCGGATCCGGTCTGCCGGCAACGCCCGGGGCTCGCACGCCCGCGGCCGACGGTCCGCTCGTCGTGCCGCCGCTGGGCTCGTTGCCCGACACCCCGCCGCGCGCGCTGGCCGGCAAGTTGAAGCCCGCCAAC
>NZ_DIEJ01000321.1:0-33159 GCF_002418565.1 Achromobacter sp. UBA5777
CGCCGCCAGCACGACGCCGTGCCCGCCCTGGCCGCCATTGCCCCCCGCTCCGCCGTATCCGCTCACCAAGCCCCCGCCCCCACCGCCGCCCCCGCCCCCACCGCCCGCGCCGCCAATCACGCGTTCCGCGTTGACGAAAGGCGTGGTGTCCGTGATCACGACTGCCGCGTGCCCGTCGCCGCCATCGCCGCCACGCATGCCGGATGTGCCACCCAAGCCGGCGACACCGCTTTCGCCGATAATGTCCGCCAGCGCCGAAACCGGCGCCAGCAACGCCACGCTCGCGATGAAACACGTTGCATGGCGGTGTCTGAAAGCACCTGGACCGGCGTTCCCGCGATCAACGAATATGGATTTTTTTGTTTTTGCGTGACCGGTTTCCTTTGAAACCGCATGCACGCCGCTTTCCACAGAATCGCACCCGCAACGCATGTTCCCCCCCTGCTTGGTTGGCTGATAAATCCGCGTCGTCATCACGCCCAGCGAGTGGGCTGGGAGCGGCGCAGCCAATTTCAATTGGTTGCGCTCGACGCAGGACGTTTGCATTAGGGGTCAATGCTAGAAAATCCTTCCGAATAAACATTGAGCACAAATACTCTGACTGAATCAGATCCGTCTTTTATTCATGTTTTGACGAGAATTTGATTGCCGGGCACAGAGACGAATAATCTTCAATAGCGCGCGGTTTTTTTTGCCTGTTTGAGGCGCCGGGCGGCCGGTTCGGCGCTCAAGCGTGCGTTTCAGCCGTGGTGTCCGCACCGGGGCGCGAGCGCCGGAGCGCCCACGCGCTGTCTGCTTCGCCGTGCGCCAGCCGTCGCTGCGTGACTCGCGCCATCCATATGAATCCGAGCGCCATGGCCAGCGCGGTCGCGTCCACGCCCAACGTTGCAGCCGACGAGTGCGCCCACAAGCTGGTCGACGGCGCCACCACGCCCAACAGTGAAGTCAACGGAATTGCCAATGTGAACGCGGCGGCTAGCCAAAGCAGATGCACAGCCGCCGCCGCTCCGCCGCGCACGAACGACCAGACAATGGCCGCGAAGAACGCCACGTAGTACAGCCCTTTGATCCACGCGTCCAGATCGGCGACGTGACCCTGCAGGCCCTTGGCGGCGACCATCATGAGCGACATGCCGCACACGCTGCCCAGGCACACGCCCACTGTCGCGGACGCCATCAACCGCGTGTCAAGCCGCTGCACCGGCACCGCGCCGGTTCGCCGGTCCGCGCGCTTGCGGCGGGACTCGATCCAGAGCAGGTTGCCGCTGTAGAACAGCCACGCGCCCGCCAGCCCCAGCAGGAAATACAACCACTGCACCGCCGCGCCGCCGAAGGACGCCATGTGCAATGCGAAGAAGCTGCTGACCCACAGGTTGGCCGCATCCTGGCGACCCGGCAGGTAGTCGGTGTTGAGCACCTTGCCGCTATACGGGTCCATCGCCACGAAGCCGCCGCGGGCGCGGGGCGACACCGCGGCCGGGTCCTTGCCCCAGATGCGGACGATGGCGCGTGGCGCGGTGACCTGCGCGTACTGCAGCGCAATGGGATCGAACGATGGCGACAGCCTGCGCGCATGCTGCAGCAACTCTTGCGGCGGCAGCATGGCGGACGGATCGCGCGGCGCGGCGTCGGGCGTAGCGCCACCGCCGCGCTGGAACACCGATTCCAGCTTGCCGCCGTACATCAGCCGGTCCTGAATGTCGTAGATGCCATCGTGAAACGCGAACACGACCGAGCTGAGCGCCATCACGATATGGAAAGGCAGCGAGATGATGCCCACCACGTTGTGCGCGTCCAGCCACATGCGTTTGCGGTTCTTGCCCACCCGCAGCGCGAAGAAGTCCTTGACCAGCGAAGGAAGCAGGACGATGACGCCGGACACCAGCGCAATCGCATACAGCGACGCGACGACGCCCATGAACCAGCGGTTGGGGTCGCTGTCCGCCGGCAAACCGACCACGCGATGCAGCACGTCGATGAAATTGCCCAGCCCGCTGGGCTTGGCCTCGCCGATCTGCACGGCCCCGGCCGCGTCCAGGCGGGCGACATAATGCCGCACGGATGATTCGTCATGGTCGTCGGCCTGCGGGTCGCGCACTTCCCATGCCATGCGCGCAGGCACGTTCTCGGTGGGCTGCAGATGAATGGTGAAGCCCTTGGCCACGTCGGGCCGCGCCGCCAGCGTCTTGGCGATCAGGTCGGGCGCGGTTTCGAGCGGCGCCATCGCCACGTCCGGCCGCGGCGACGCCCAACGCGCGATAGGTTCCTTGAAGAGGGTCAGCGCCCCCGCATAGAACGCAATGAACAGCGCCATGCCGGTCAGAACGCCCGTCCAGGTATGGACGGATTTGTAGATGCGGATGTAGTCGGCTCGCATGATGGCGATCCTCCTGCTTATAACGCGCCGGCCGCGTACAGCCCGCCGTACAGCGCCAGGCAGATCCCGCCCAGCCAGCACCAGGCGCGCAGACCGCTGCCGAAGAAGTAGACGGTGGACGCGACGCCCAGCCACACGGGCGGCACCAGCCACATGGCAAGCTGCGAGCGCGTCGCAAGCGGTACGGCGGACGTCAAGGCGGTCAGCAGCGCGCTGGCGCCCAGGGCGATCGCAAACCCCAACAACGTGCCGGCCAGGGTCTTTGAGACCCAGTCACGGCGGATGGGCGCGGGCTTAGCGGGCGTCATCGCGTAATCCCCCGGGCATGCCTCTGCCGTACATCCGACGCAATACGCCCAGATGCGGAATCAGGCAGAAGAACAGCATCAGCGCCGTACAGAATACGAACACCGCGGTGACCACGGTGAATCCGTACAAGCACCCCCAGCCGCCCAACGCCAGCAGCGCGATGCCTGCCGTGCGGGCGGGCGCGGCGGGCCACGGGGCGCTTGCCCACTGCTGATTGGGCGATGCGCGATAGATGCAGAAGCAGCCGATGCTCACGGCAATCAAGCTGGCAAGGATGAGGACTGGCATGGTCACCCCGGAATGAATGATGTCTGGGTCCGCCGTACGCCCCGATCGCTGGAACCGAGGGCGCGGCGGACGCCATGCAGGCCGCCCGTCAGAAGGTGATGGCGGCGGACGCCATGACGCTGCGGGCGGGCCCCAACGTCGCAATGGGCGTGGTGTCGCTGAAGATGCCCGCGTAGTAATACTTGTTGAACACGTTGTTGACGTTCAGGCGCAGCACCACGTCGCGGCCATTGACCTTCGTCGCATAGCGCGCGCCCAGGTCGACCTGGCCCCAGCCGGGGATCTCGATGTTGTTGGCCGAATCCGCGTACTGGCGCGACGTCGCCTGGACGCGTCCGGTCAGCGTCAGGCCGGGCACCCACGGCGTATCCCATTCCACCCCGGTGTTGACCTGCCAGCGCGGCGCGCCGACGGCAGTATTGCCGTTGTAGCGGCCATATGAAGTCTTGACCTGCGTGCCCTGTGTGTACGTGACGCCACCCAGCACGCGCACGCCCTGCGCGATCTCGCCAAACGTATTCCACTCGACGCCCCGCACGCGCTTTTCGCCACCGTCCGCATAGGTGGGCTGGGCGGTGGAGCCTTCGGTCACGAGCATCGGCTTGTCGATCTCGAAGAGCGCCAGCGTGTTGGTGAAGGTGCCGGCGTTCCACTTCACACCCAGCTCCTTCTGCTTGGTCTTGTAGGGGGCAAAGACTTCGCCAAAGTTGGTTGCAGTGGTGTCGGTGACGCTGTCGCCCTTGCTCAGGCCTTCCACGTAGTTCGCGTAGAACGACAGATCGGGCCCCCACGGCTTGACGACGACGGCCACGGCTGGCGTCACGGCGTCTTCGTCGTAGCGCGCCGTGGTCTTGCCGGTCTTGTCGAAGTTGCTGGTCTTCACGCGCTGGTTGCGCACGCCACCGGTCACGCGCAGCTTGTCGTCCAGGAACGACATGGTGTCGACCAGCGCCAGGCTGGTCAGCGTGTTCTCGCTGGTTTTGGGCGGGCTGCCCGGCAGTGCCGGCATGACCGGCGTGATGGGGTTGTAGATGTTGGAGCGGAACACCGATGCCGGACCGGTGGCCGATCCGTCCTCGAGCTTGAGGTAGGACGCCTGCAGCACGAGTTCATGGCCCACGCTCCCCGTCTTGAAGCGCGTGCGCAAGCCGCCCTCTGCGGTAGTGGCGTCGGTGTAGGCGCGCTGGCCTACGATCTGTCCGGTGAAATCGCCGTTGGGTTGGATCTGCCGGGCATGCGTGCCGTTGATGAGGCCGGACTGGTCGCTGTCACGCCGGCCCACGCCCGCGAACGCCGACACGTGCTCATTGAAGCGGTACTCGGCCTGACCCATGACGGCGTTGCTCTGGATGCTGCCGTAGGCGGTGCTGAACTGGTTGATGCGAGGATCGGGCGCCACCGGCACCACCGGGCTCGCAAACCAGAACATGGCCGGCGTGCCTCCCGTGAATGATTCCTGGCTGTGGTAGGCGTCGATGGACGCCGTCAGCGCGGTGCCGCGGTAATCAAGGCCCGCCGATAGGAATTCGCGCTTTCTGGACTGGCCGTCCAGCGTGGTTGCGCCGTCGCTGAACGAACCGTTGACGCGCGCGCCCCATTCGTTGCGGGTCCCAAAGCGCCGGCCCGCGTCAATCGTGGTGCCCAGTTGCCCATCGGACAGCCAGTCCACGCCGAACGTGGCCGTGGGCGTGTCGCTCGCACGCTTGGTGACCAGATTGACCGTTCCGCCCACCGCGCCGCTGGGCGCCATGCCGCTGAACAGCGCGTTGGGTCCCTTCAGCACTTCAACCCGCTCGACGAATTCCACGGGCGTGCGGCCCATGGGCGCCAGGCCGTACATGCCGTTGATGGCCACATCGTTCTGGTTGACGTCGAAGCCCCGGATGCGGAAGTTTTCGTAGGCGTGGCCGCTGGAGGTCGTGAAGCGCACGGACGGATCGTTCGCCATCACGTCGGCCAGCGTGCGCGCCTGCTGGTTCTTGATGAGCTCGGACGTATAGCTGGTGACGTTGAACGGCGTGTCCATGACGGACTGGTTTCCCATAAGGCCGAGCCGCGCGCCTTCTGCGACCTGGCCCCCGGAATAGACCGGCGGCAGGTCCCCGTCGCCCAAGGCGCCCGCCGTCACGGTGACCGGCTGCAACGTAGTCGCCTGCTGCGCGTCCTGCGCGTACGCCGCGTGCAACGGCAACATCAGGGTGAGCGCCACGCTAGGGGCGATTCGCGCTACCCGCGAATCCATCAAAAACAATTTTTCCTCAGACACTTTCCAGGCCCTCAAATTCAATGCAAATGAGAATGATAGGCGCTTATCTTACGAAAAATATCGTTAACACGGCAGTGGTCAACCCGGCGCAGGCGAAGAATTTGCGCTGGCGCAAACGATTCGATGTGGACCTGTTTTAATTCCGCCACACGTCCTGCGCTCGCTCGGATGACGCTATGCAAGCGACTGCAGTTGATCCGCCATGAACTCGATGAACAGCCGCGCCCGCATGGGCGCGTGGCGGCCGAAAGCGTGCAGCACGGACACCGGCACGCGGGGCAATTGCGCCTCGGGCAGCACCTCGGTCAGCCGCCCGGCCGCAAGATCCTCCGCGACCGCCAGCCGCAGGATCTGAATGATGCCCAGGCCGCCCAACGCGGCCGCGCGCAGCGCCGTGCCGTCGTCGGTGTCGAACACGCCCTCTGGGTGCACCACCTCCCCCGATGCAAACGTGATGGGAAAAGGCCTTCCGGCCAGCAGATATCGCACGTGCGCGTGGCCCTGCAGGTCACCGATGTTGCGCGGTGTGCCAGACCGCTTCAGATACGCAGGCGACGCCACCAGCGTCAGTGGCAGTTGCGCCAGTTGCCGCGCGTTCAGTTCCGAATCCGCGACACGGCCCGCGCGGATCGCAAGATCGAATCCTTCGCGGATCAGATCCACATGCCGGTCGGCAAGGCTCATTTCCAGCTTCAGGTCCGGGTGCGCGGGCAGGAAGCGGTTGACGATGGGCGTCATCAGCAAGCGCCCCAGATCACCGGGCGCCGTAATCCGCAGGCGCCCTTGCGCGGTCGCTGCCGGCTGCATGACCTCGCTGGCATCATCCAGCGCTCGCAGCAGCGGCGACACGCGTTCGTAATAGGCCGCCCCCTCGGGTGTAAGCGACAGCACTCGCGTAGAACGCTGGAACAGCCGGGTGCCGAAACGCCGCTCCAGCCGCGCGATGGCCTTGGACACGGCAGAAGGCGACGTGCCCAGGATCCGGCCGGCGCTGCTGAAGGAGCCGGCCTCGACGGCAGCGGCAAAGGCAACCAGCGCGGAGACGTCAGGCGGCATGTCCATTGATGACCTTGCGGAATAGGTGCTTGTACAAAGACCTCCTATTTAACGCTTTCTGGAATAGATAGAGTGGGCTTTCCTTCATCTTTCTGGAAAAACCATGACCCAACTACAGGGAAAAGTCGCCCTCATCACCGGGGGCAACAGCGGCATCGGGCTCGCTTCCGCCCTCGCCTTCGCCCAGGCCGGCGCGCAGGTCGTCATCCTGGGCCGCCGGCAGGACGCGGTGGACGCAGCCGTGCGCGCCATCGGCCATGACGCGCTGGGTATCACGGGAGACGTGGCCGACCTGGACACGCACGACCGCGTGGTCGCCAACGTCCGGCAACGCTTTGGCGGCCTGGACATCTACCTGGCCAACGCGGGCGTCGCCATCCTGGAGCCGTCGGCGCAGGTGTCCGTCGAACACTACGACCGGCAGTTCGCGACCAACACGCGCGGGGTGTTTTTTGGCGTGACCAAAGCCCTGCCTGTATTGAACGAGGGCGCGTCCATTATCCTGGTCAGCTCGATTGCCAGCGCCAAGGTGCTGGAAGGCCATGCCGTCTATGCCGCAAGCAAGGCCGCCATCGAAGCCATGGCCCGCAGCTGGGCGCTGGAACTGAAGGCGCGGCGCATCCGCGTCAACGTCATCAGCCCCGGCCCGGTGGATACGCCCATCCTGGAAAAGCTGGGACTGCCCGCTGATCAGCGCGCGGGGCTGGACGACGCCATGGCAGCCGCCATTCCGCTGGGCCGGATGGGCCGCCCCGACGAACTGGCGCGCGCCGCGCTGTATCTGGCCAGTGACGAGAGCAGCTTTGTCACAGGCGCCAACCTGCGGCTGGACGGCGGGATGGCGCTGACGTAGGGCGCCGGCGCGCCGGGCGGGCTGTCAGCCGGCCGGGTCAATGCCCAACCTCAATGCCTAACCTCAATGCCCAACGTCAACGCCCAATGTCAGGGCGTAGTGTTCGGCGATATCGACCGCCTTGCGCGAACTGGCCGCCGGCGAGCCTTCCTGGGTCCACAGGAACGGATAGAACGAAAAGCACTGATCCGGGCCCAATGCTTTCACGTCGGCTTGCCATTCGGGCCAGCGCAACGCGGCATAGAAGTCCTCGATCCGTCCGGCCAGCATGGCTTGCAGGAAATCGGAGTAGCCCAGCTCCAGCGCCTCCCATTGCAGGTTGTCGGGCGCGCGGTAATAGAGCATGCCCGGATCATCGCCCAGCGCACCGCCGTTCAGCGCAAAGAAGCCGCCCGCTGCGTCGTCCGCCACAAGCAGGAAGCCATCCGCCCGCCCCGCGTTCCAGCCGGCCAGGTCGCGCGGTAGGCGCGGATGCCCGCTGCCCAGCACGCGAAGCCAGCCGCCATCAAGCAGCAGGCCGCCCGTGCCGTGCGCGATGGCTCCCATCGGGGACCGGGTCGTCACTTGCAACGCAAGCAGGACATCGTCGTTGCGTGGGGAAGGCGGCAGGATTTCACACTGAATAGCCGCACCGGCAATCCAATCATGGACGAGCGGCAAGGCCGGCTCGGTTTCGTTGATGAGTTCGTTCAAAGGTCGCATGGGGCGCGATGCTGACCGGTTCAGCCCGATCTGGCAAGCCAGCCGAAAGCGCCCGGAGGGCCCGACAGCCCCCCCGCCAATCAGCGCTACAATCCGCGCCGGATTCCCGCCGAGCGTGCCCCGCGCCACCCGGCCCGCGCCCAAGCGCATGGCATTGCCCTCCCAAGCCAGGCGAACCATGACGCATTCCCCCAAACCCCATTGATCGTTTGTCCGGTCGCACCGGATGTTTTTGCTGTTCTGGAAATCGAGGATTTCATGTCTCGGCAGTTGTTGGGCCTGGTGCTCGGGCCCCTACTTGGCTTGTTCGTTGTCTGCATCGGCAACGCTTTCATCTCTTCCCTCACGACCCTGCAGTTGGACGCCGCCGGCGAATCGGCCACGGTGGTCGGCATCATTTCGTCGTCGTACTTCATCGGGCTGACCCTGGGCGCGATCTTCAATGACCGCCTGATCCTGCGCATCGGCCATATCCGCGCCTACAGCAGCTTTGCGTCGCTGATCGCCGTGACGGTGCTGCTGCAGGGCCTGATCTTCAATCGCGAGGCGTGGTTCGTGCTGCGCTTGATCAACGGCTGGGCAAGCGTCGGCGTCTTTCTGGTGGTCGAGAGCTGGCTGCTGTTGGCGGGCGACGCCAAAATGCGCGGCCGACTGCTGGCGCTGTACATGATCGCGCTGTATGGCTCGGGCATGCTGGGCCAGCTGGAGCTGGGCGCGATCACGCGGCTGGGCGACATGGCGCCGTTCATGGTGGCGGGCCTGCTGGCGTCGCTGTCGGTGCTGCCGATGGTGATCATTCCGCGCGTATCGCCGCTAGTGGAACGTGTCGAGCCGCTGTTGCCGCAGCATCTGGCGCGCATGACGCCCACGGGCGTGATGGGTTGCTTTGGCTCGGGCGTGGCCATTGCCGCGGTCTACACGCTATTGCCGCTGTATCTGCAGCGCATCGGCCTGGACGTTGCCGAAGTCGGCAAGATGATGGGCGCGGTGATTCTGGGCGCCATGGTGCTGCAGTATCCGGTGGGACGCTGGTCGGATCTGCGAGACCGGCAGGTCGTGCTGATCGCGCTGGCCGTATTCTGCGCCGTGCTCAGCCTGCTGATCCTGATGCTGCCGCCGGGCTCGTCCTTCTTGATGCCGCTGCTGTTCCTGCTGGGCGGCGGCGTCTTCGCGATCTATCCGGTCGCCGTCAGCCACGCGGCCGACCGCGCGCCGGCCGACGCGCTGGTGCGTATGATCCAGGGGCTGCTGCTGATCAACTCGCTGGGATCGGCGCTCAGTCCGCTAGCGATCTCGCCGGTGATGGCAAAGTTTGGCGAAGCGGGCCTGTTCTGGTGCTTTGCGCTGTTGAACCTGGGGCTGGTCACCTTCTTCGTCTGGCGCCGCAACGAGCGTCCCGCACCCGCCCCCGTGGCGCCCTTTGCTGCCGCCGCGCAGATGTCGCCGGTGGGTGTGGAGCTGCGTGTGACCGATGACCTGATCCAGGGTGCGCTCGACCACGAAATGACCGAGGATCTGACCAACGCGGTACACGGCGCCGAAGCCGCCGAGCCGGTGCTGAACACCGTGCCGGACGCGCCGCCGACGGCCTGAGGAGCGGCATCAAGCGGCAGATTCCGCGTTTTTGCGCCAACACGGCGGGCCGGAACGCGCGCAAACGGGGAGGAATCGTACCGTCATGTATCCGCGATTCCTGCCGCACACACTGCGACTTGAAATCGGTGGTGCGCGGGCGCGGGTTCAGCGGGATGATGCAAGCACCTACTGAAAACGGTGCACATCATGGAACAAATCCCACCCCTTGAATCCCCCGCCGCGCTCGTGTTCGGCGGCTCCCGCGGCATCGGCGCCGCCATTGCCGCGAGGCTGGCGGAAGCCGGCTATGCAGTGGCGCTAACGTACGCCAGCCGCGCGGACAGCGCCCACGCGGTCGTCGCGACCATCGAGGCCAGCGGCGGTCGCGCGCTGGCCATTGAAGCCGACAGCGCCGACCCGCAAGCCATCGCATGCGCAGTGGACACCGCCGTGCAACAGTTCGGGCCGCTGAGTGTCGCTGTCGTCAACGCCGGCATCTACCGCGCCAATCCGATCGGCGCAGTCCCGCTCGACGAGCTGGACCAGATGCTGGCAGTGAACGTGCGCGGCGTGTTTTTGGCCATCCAGGCGTCGGCCGCCAACATGCGCGACGGCGGACGGATCATCACCATCGGCAGCAACACCGCCATCCGGACCGGCTCGCCCGGCAGCAGCGTCTACGCCATGACCAAGGCCGCCGTCGCCGCGATGGTCAGCGGCGCCGCGCTGGACCTTGCGCCACGCCGCATCACGGTCAACAACATCCAGCCGGGCCCCATCCAGACCGACCTGACGGCGCAATGGTCGGCGCAGCTCATTCCCCGCATTCCGCTGGGGCGCATGGGCAAATCGACTGAAATCGCAGGGCTGGCGGCATTCCTGGCCGGGGCCGATGCGGGCTACATCACGGGCGCCAGCCTGACTGCGGATGGCGGCTTCGTGCTGTAACTACGCAAGCCAGGCCCGGACCACTACCCCCGCTGGCTCAGCGCGCGCGCAATCCGATGCCGCGCCACGGTCGTGCGCGGCACCTTGAACGGGAACCAGCTGCGCACGTCCTCTTCCAGGCCGATGCCGTGCATGAAGTTGTAGATGGCCTTCTTCAAGCCCTTGCCCAGCGCGTCGTGATCCACGCCCGTGGGATCGTGAAAGCCCACGTCGTTCTTGGCGAACGTGACGTCGGGCAAGGGTTTGAGCGTGATGCCGTATTCGTCCGGATTCAGGCCCACCGGCGAATGCACCGTACAGGCGAAGCGATGAAAGAACCCGCTCTGGATGCAGTCGTTTTCAAACAGCTGGCGCACGTACTCCAGCGCATCCACGGTGTCCTGCACGGTCTGCGTGGGGAAACCGTACATCAGATAGGCGTGCACCAGCACGCCGGCATCGCTGAACGCGCGCGTCACGCGCGCCACCTGGTCGATCGACACGCCCTTCTTCATCAGGTTCAGCAGCCGGTCCGACGCGACCTCCAGCCCGCCGGACACCGCGATGCAGCCGCTGTCGGCCAGCAGTTCGCACAGTTCCGGGCTGAAGGTCTTTTCGAAGCGGATGTTGCCCCACCACGAAATGCCGGCGTTGCGCTCGATCAGCTCGGCCGCCAGCGCCTTCAACGCCTTGGGCGGCGCCGCTTCGTCGACGAAATGAAAGCCGGTCTGCCCGGTCTCAGCCACGATGGTCTGAATGCGATCGGCCAGCACGGATGCGGATGCGCCCTCGTAACGGCCGATATAGTCCAGCCCCACGTCGCAAAAGCTGCACTTCTTCCAGTAACAGCCGTGGGCGACGGTCAGCTTGTTCCAGCGGCCGTCGCTCCAGAGGCGGTTCATCGGGTTCAGCATGTCCAGCAGCGACAGGTAGCGATCCAGCGGCAGGCCGTCCCACGTGGGCGTGCCCACCTCGGCGAACGCGACGTCCGGTTCAACCAGGTTGACGTACCGCACCGCGCCGCTGTCCGCATCGCGCACAAACGTGCGCACCAGGCGCTGGCGCGACCGCTTGCCCTGCACGTGCTCCAGCAGCGCCAGCAAGGGTCGCTCGCCGGCGTCCAGCGTGACGAAGTCGAAGTAATCGAACACGCGCGGGTCTTTCAGTTCGCGCAGCTCGGTGTTGACGAAGCCACCGCCCAGCACAGTGACGATGGTGGGGTCCTGCGCCTTGATGGCCTGCGCGATGCGAAAGGCTGCATACACCGCGCCCGGGAACGGCACCGACAGCAGAACCATCGTCGGCTTGTGACGCGCCAGCGCCGCATCCGTCAGTTCGCGCAGCGTCTCGTCCACCAGGTTCATCGGTGCAGCCAGCGCCTCTGCCAGCGGGTCGAACGTCGGCTGGCTGCCCGCAAGCGATTCGGCATAGCGCACGAACTCGAAGCGCGGGTCGATGGCGTCGCGCAGCACATCTGCCAGGTCGTTCAAATACAGCGTGGCCAGATGCTTGGCCCGGTCCTGCAGACCCAGCGCGCCAAACGCCCACGCCAGCGGATCGCCCCCATCCTCGTCCAGATAGACGTCCAGTGAGCTGAAGCGCGGGCCTTCCGGCAGATAGTTGCGCCCGGCGATGCGGTGCGCCAGCGTGGGATCGCGGCCTTGCAGAAAGCCGATCACCGGGCCGATGGTCGCCAGATAGCGCGCCTGCATGGCGACGAAGGCCTGGATCGGTTGCGTGTGTTTTTCAAGAGGCAGCGCGTCGATCCGCTGCGCCACGGCGCGCAGGCCGTCGGCCGACAACAGGCGCAGCACCAGGGCGAGCGCCAGATCCTCCTGAAACGCGGTGACCTCGCGCGAACGCAGGAAGCCGGTCAGGTAGGCGGTGGACGGGTACGGGGTATTCAGCTGCGTCATCGGTGGAATCACCGACAGCACGCGCAAAGGCAAGGTCGACATGAGGCACGGCAGGACTGCCGTCTAAAAAGCGGGGATCGGTGCAATTATAGGCAGCGCGGCGGGCGCGGCCCGGTCCGCCCTACAGTACGCCGTCCAGCCAGTCCAGCACGCGGCGGTTCAACAGCGAGCGGTTCGCGGATTCGCAGTGGTCCCCCGCGCCCTCTTGCGCGGTGAAGCGCAGCAGCGTCTTGGGGCTGCGCAACTCGTCGAAGAACTGCAGCGTGCCGGCCGCCAACGGGTCTTTTTCGGCCAGCGTCATGAGCGTCGGGCACGTAATCTGGTCGACCCGGCCCGCCAGGGTAAACGGCTCGATTGCTCGCAGATAGTCACGCAGATTGTCGACGCCGTGCACCCAGAAGCCGCGCTGCACCACCTTCCACGTCAGCACGGGGCTGGCCTTGACGAACTGCCAGAGGCGGTCCATCACGGGTTGGTCAAGCTCACCCAGGTTCTGCGCGCTTTCCGGGCTGGCGCCCAGCTTGACGGCCAACGGCCGGAATGAGCCCGCGAGGCTGCGTTGGCCCGGGTCCGCAATGCAGGCCGCCAGCCGGGGTTCCCCGGACGCCGCGCGGGGCGCCAGGTGGCCGCCCAGGCTCCAGCCGCTGAGTGCGATGCGTTTGGGGTCCACGATAGGCAGCGTGATCGCGTAGTCCACCACGGCGCCCACCACCGTCTCCCAATCGGGCCGCATTGTCACGCCCTGTTCGTACAGCATGCCGCCCTGCCCTGGTCCATCAAACACCAGGGCGTGATAACCCCGGCGCGACGCGGCCACGGCACTTGCAAAATACATATCGGTCACCGTGGCGTCATAACCGTTGGTGAAGATGACGAGCGGCCTGACGTCAGTCTCGTGACCGACGGCCGGGATCAGATAAGCCGGCATGCGCGCGCCGTCCAAGGGGATGCCCACGGGCATGACGGGATGCGCGGACAGCGCGAGGCCACGGTCGAAAGCCGCTATCTGCTTGCGAAAGGCCGCCAGCAACCGTGCATCCGTCGGTGCGCCGTACAGCGGCCGGTACGCGGTGCAATAGAAGGCGCTGGCGCGCAGGTGCAGTTCACGCGCGCTGGCATCAAGGTTGCGGCGTTCGGCGTCATGTGCCTCGGCGGTCAGCCGGTCGCCCGCCGCCATCCAGGCCTCGAAGAATGCGCTGTCGTCCCCGTCTCCCACCGCTCGGCCCACCGCCAGCAGTTCCCCCAGATCGGCACCGCCATAGGGTATGTACGCGGCCGGCCGCATGCCGAAGTCGTCGTGCAGGTCGTTCTGGAAAGCCATGCCCATGGGATTCTCCGAAAAGGAAATGTTGCGACGCGCCGGGACCGAAGCAGCGTAACCGAGCGACGCGCCCGTGGCGATACACCGTTTCGGCAATGCGTTTCGCCGATGCGCCCGGCCTATGCAGACCGTCTTTGCCGAAATGATCGCCCGCCGCGATCACAATCTTCAAACCGGCGGACTATCGTTCAATACGTCCCGCCGGGCGGCTGGCACATTGCCGGGGTCCCACACTCCGGCAACCGAAGGAATCACCCGTGCCTGTCATTGCGACCCCCGCCCCCGGCGCCAAGCTGCTGTCCCCGCACGATCACTCGCTGATCATGATCGACTTCCAGTCGCAGATGGCGTTCGCCACCCATTCCATCGACGCCGTCACGCTGCGCAGCAACGCCGCGTTGGTGGCCCATGCGGCCGCCGGGTTCGGCGTGTCCACGATCCTGACGACGGTTGCCGAAAAGAGCTTCTCCGGCCCGATGTTCGAGGAAGTCACCGCCCCGTTCCCCGGCCGGCCGCTGCTGGACCGCACGTCGATGAACACCTGGGAAGACGCTTCCGTCATCAAGCAGGTCAATGAAATCGGCAAGAAGCGCATCGTGCTGGCCGGGCTGTGGACCAGCGTGTGCATCGTCGGCCCGGCCCTGTCGGCGCTGGATCAGGGCTTTGAAGTCTATGTGATCACCGACGCCTGCGGCGACGTGTCCGCCGAAGCCCATAACCGTGCCATTGAGCGTATCGTTCAGGCAGGCGGCCAGCCGATCACCGCGTTGCAGTATCTGCTGGAATTGCAGCGCGACTGGGCCCGCATCGACACCTACGACATGACGACCGGCATTGCCCGGAAATTCGGCGGCGCCTACGGCCTGGGCATCATCTACGCCAAGTCCATGTTCAACGCCCACGAAGGCTGACAGGAGCGCGCCAATGAAGGTCTACCTCGTTTCCTTGGGTCTCGGCCTGTTGGTCGGTATCATCTACGCCCCTGTTCAATGTGCGATCCCCGGCGCCACCGGTGATTGCGCTGGTTGGCCTGCTGGGCATCCTGGCTGGGGAACAGATTCCCCCGCTGGTCAAGCGCCTGCTGGCGGACGAGCCCACCCGCACGTCCTTCATCCAGGAACAGGTAAAACCGCATATGTTCGGCGAATTGCCCAGCTGCCCCAAGGCGTCCGCCGACACCGCCCAACAACCCGCCGATGCATGTGGAGACAAGCGCAATGGCTGACACCCTGGATCCCGCGCGCCAAGGCGCCCCCGACCTCATCCTGCATCAGGGCCGTTTCACGACCCTGGACCCCGCCAACCCCATCGCCGATGCGGTCGCCATCAAGGACGGCCGTTTCACGCGTGTGGGCGCCGCCAGCGACATCCTGCCCCTGGCCGGCCCGGCCACCCGCGTCATCGCGCTGAACGGACGCGGCGTGCTGCCCGGCCTGATCGACAACCACCTGCACATCATCCGCGGCGGCCTGAACTACAACATGGAACTGCGCTGGGACGGCGTGACCAGCCTGGCCGACGCCATGGCCATGCTGCGCCGCCAGGTCGCGATCACGCCCGCCCCGCAATGGGTGCGCGTGGTCGGCGGCTTCACCGAACACCAGTTCGCGGAAAAACGCCTGCCCACCATCGAGGAATTGAACGCGGTGGCGCCCGATACGCCGGTGTTCATCCTGCACCTGTACGACCGCGCCCTGCTCAACGCCGCCGCCCTGCGCGCGGTCGGCTACGACAAGAACACGCCCGCGCCCCCCGGCGGCGAGATCGTGCGGGATTCGGCCGGCAACCCGACCGGGCTGCTGCTTGCCAAGCCCAACGCATCGATCCTGTACGCCACGCTGGCCAAGGGGCCCAAGCTGCCCTTCGAATATCAGGTCAATTCCACGCGCCACTTCATGCGCGACCTGAACCGCCTGGGCGTCACCGGCGCCATCGATGCGGGCGGTGGCAACCAGAACTACCCCGAGGACTACCAGGTCATTCAACAACTGGCCGACGCCGGTCAACTGACGATCCGCCTGGCCTACAACCTTTTCACCCAGAAGCCCAAGCAGGAAAAGGAAGATTTCCTGAACTGGACGGCCACCTCGCAGTACAAGCAAGGCACCGACTACTTCCGCCACAACGGCGCAGGCGAAATGCTGGTGTTTTCGGCGGCCGACTTCGAAGATTTCCGCCAGCCGCGCCCCGAGATGGGTCCCGAAATGGAAGGCGATCTCGAGGAAGTCGTGCGCATCCTGGCGCAGAACCGCTGGCCCTGGCGCATGCACGCCACCTATGACGAGACCATCTCGCGCTCGCTCGACGTGTTCGAGCGCGTGAACAAGGACGTCCCCCTGGCCGGGCTGAACTGGTTCTTCGACCACGCCGAGACGATCTCGGAACGCTCCATCGACCGCATCGCCGCGCTGGGCGGCGGCGTGGCCGTGCAGCACCGCATGGCCTATCAGGGCGAATACTTTGTCGAACGCTACGGCGCCGGTGCCGCCGAGGCCACGCCGCCCGTCAAGCGCATGCTTGAGAAAGGCGTCAACGTGTCTGCCGGCACCGATGCCACCCGCGTCGCCTCGTACAACCCGTGGGTGTCGCTGTCGTGGCTGATCACGGGCAAGACGGTGGGCGGCCTGCGGCTGACGCCGCAGCGCAACTGCCTGGATCGCGATGCCGCCCTGCGCATGTGGACCGAGAACGTCACCTGGTTCTCGAACGAGCAGGGCAAAAAGGGCCGCATCGCCATTGGCCAGCTTGCCGACCTGATCGTGCCCGATCGCGACTTCTTCTCGTGCCCCGAATCCGACATCGCCGACACCAGCAGCCTGCTGACCGTCGTGGGCGGCAAGGTGGTCTGGGGCGCAGGCGACTTCGCGGAACACGACGAGGCCGCGCCGCCGCCCGCCATGCCCGACTGGTCGCCCACGCGCCTGTTTGGCGGCTACGGCGCCTGGGGCGACAGCGAAGGCAAGCCTTTGCAGGCCACGCTGCGCGAGGCGGCCGCTGCCTGCGCGTGCGCCAACGACTGCAACGTCCACGGCCACCAGCACGCCGGGGCCTGGGCCAGCAAGCTGCCCGTTTCCGACCTGAAGGGTTTCTGGGGTGCGCTGGGCTGCGCCTGCTGGGCCGTCTGAGGACGCATTGCGCGGCCGGGGCATGACCTCCTCGGCCGCCCTCCCCGTGCAGTCCGCTACTGAACCGCGTGCCGGTCCGCGGAATCGGGCTGATCCGGAAAAGGTGGCGGCCATCGTGCCAAGACGGTCGCCCCGCGTCTTCTCCGACGCCCCCGTCATGCTGCTTCCCGTCAGTTGACGGTGATGCCGCCCTCGCGAATGACCTTTGCCCACTGCTCGATCTCGGCGTTCAGCCGGGCCTTCGACGCTTCCACATCCAGCGCGTCAGCGTAAACGCCCTGCTGCAGCAGTTGGGCCTTGGCATCGTCCTTGGCCAGCGCCGTGGTCAGCGCCTTGTTGATCTTGGCCACGATAGGAGCCGGCGTGCCCGCCGGCGCCATCACGCCAAAGAGCGAACTGACGTTGAAGCCGCTGAACCCTTGCTCCTCGGCAGTGGGAATATCCGGCAGCATCGAAACGCGCTGCGGCGTAAGCACGGCCAACGGACGCAACTGGCCTGATTTGATGAACGAGATTGCAGCGGGAACCGTCTCGGTCATCGTCTCGACCTGTCCCCCGACCAGATCGGTCATGGCCGGCCCGCTACCGCGATAGGCCACATGCACGATGTTGACACCCGCGATCTGCTTGAACAGCTCCATCGCCATGCGCTGCGGCGCCCCGGCGCCCGACGAGGCGAAATTGAGCTTTCCCGGATTCGCCTTGGCATACGCCACCAGTTCGGACAGCGATTTGATCGGCAGCTTGGGATTGACCACCGCCACCAGCGGCACGAAGCCCACCACGCCGGCGGGCGCGAAGTCCTTGCGCAGGTCGTATGGGATCGTGTCCTTCTCCAGGGTCGCCATGACCGAGTGCGAAGTCAGCGCGCCCATCAGGAGCGTATAGCCGTCGGGCTGCGCCCGCGCCACCTCGGCAGCGCCGATGTTTCCGCCAGCTCCGCCCCGGTTCTCGATCACAACCTGGCCGCCGATCTCATCGCTCAAGCGCTGACCCACGATGCGCCCGATGACGTCGGTTGCGCCTCCCGGCGGGTAAGGGATGATCAGACGGATGGGTTTGCTGGGATAGCTGTCGGCGGCCTGCGCGGAGGCAAGGCTGGGGACGGCGAATGCGGCAGCTGCGATGACGGCTGCAGCGACGATGTTGACGCGCTTGCGCGCGGCATGCGTACAGATCATGGTTGTCTCCCGATGCGTTCCTATGGCTGGAAAGCTTTAGACGCATGTTCGCAAACTCTCGCCTGCGCAAAGAGAAAAAACTTTATGGTCTGTCCACAAAATCCTTGCGGGTCTTAGGGCATTTGGATGAGGAAATCTCGGCGGACCAAGAGCAGATCGCGGTGGGCAATCGTTTACTCGGACTTCAGGGGGAAGCTCCCTTCAAGCGCCCAGGGCCCTCAATGCGCCGACGCATCCAAAAACCGATGCACCACCCGCACCGCGGCCGCGCCCTCGGCGATGCTCGCCAGCACATGCTTCACCGACCCGGCACGCGCCGCTCCCACCGCAAACACACCAGGCTGCGAGCTTTCGTAATCCCTGGCCTGCATCGACCCCGCGGCGGCACGACCCGTATGGATGCAGCCCTGGTCGTCCGTGTCCAGCCACCCGTCCAGCCAGGCGGTGTTGGCGTGATCGGTCACCGTTTCCGCATCGCCCTGCATGCCGGTGGCAACAATAAGGCTGCGCGCCTCGACCAGCCGGCCGTCGTCCAGCCACACCCGATAGGGATAACAGCCGCCGTCGAAGCGGCTGACCGTGCGAAGCGGCAGGACCCGCGCGCCGAAGCGCTTGCTCTGGTCCTCGGCGCGGCGCAGCAGCGGGCCTTCGCATAATCCGGTGATCGTGCCGGGGAAGCCCTTCAACACGTCCAGCCCGGGCGCGTCGCCACAGGAGAGCGAGCCCCCCACCAGCAATGTCTGCAGCCCCTCGGACGCGGCATAGGCGGCGGCCGCCAATCCAGCCGGCCCGCCACCAATTACGGCCAGGTCCATGACGGGATCTTCCTGCGCGCTTCCCGCCACCGAGCGCAGAATGGCGCCCCCATACGGCCGGCGCCGCAGATACCCGATACGGCGCAGCATGAACGCGCGCAGGATGATTTCTGCCAGCGGCCGCTCCGCCAGAATCAGCGTTTCAAGCGCCGCGCGGCTCAGCCGTAGCAGGCGGCTGCGGGTATTGGCGCGCACCGTGACCGCATTCGGCCGGTCGGTGAAGAGGTCCAGGCTGCCCGTGAATTCGCCGTCACGATGGACAAGCAGACTGCGCATGGCGCCGCCAGCGTCGGCTTCCAGGACTTCGGCATAACCCTGGAGCAGGATGTAGAACGCGGCTTCGCGATCACCGCTGTTGAGCAGCACACGGCCGGGCTCGGCCGAAAGCTCCTCGCCATAAGAGGCCGCGCGCTCGATCAGCGCGCGCGGCAGCATCGGAAACGCCTGCGCATGCAAGGCGGCCAAATCGGGCGGCAGGTTGGCCGGCGCGTCGCCGGCGGCAAGAACACTCATGGAACGCTTTCGGAACAACGGGAATAGAGGGAAGGCCTTCCATCACGGTAGCGCCATGGCGCAGGCACGTCTTGCCCACTTGCGTCCTGCTTTGCACGAAAGAGCAACGCTCGCGTCCTCGGCAACGACGCCGCGCCAGGCGGGCTGGCAGCCGCGGAGCGCTATCTCAAGCCCCGTGTTCCCTGCGCCACGCCCCCGGCGCCACCCCCACCACACTGGTGAACACGCGCGTCATATGCGCCTGGTCGGCAAAGCCGCACAAGAGCGCGATGTCGGTGATGGACCGGCCCGGTGCGCGCAGCAGTTCCTGCGCCTTTTGCACCCGCTGCTCCAGCAGCCACCGGTGCGGCGTTGTGCCGACCGTCTGACGGAACGCCTTGATGAAATAGCTGCGGGACAGATTGCAGGCCTCGGCGATGTCAGCAACGGATGCGTCCTCGCGCAGGGACGCCAGCAGCATGTCCTTGGCACGCGCCTCCAGCTTGCGGGACAGCACGCGGCCCCCGCCCGAGTCCGCCCAGCCGCTCGTCGCCCCGGCCCCGTATTCCGACAGCAGATGGGTGCCGAGGGCCAGACTCAAATGATCCACGAAGAGTCCACTCGTCTGCGCGGGATTCGCCACCACGCCCGCCAGCACCTGCGACAGATGGCCCAGCACCGGATCGGGCAACCCATTGCGCGGCAGCAGGCTGCTGACACGCGGGCCGCCCTTCTCGTCGTTGATGCGTTCGATGAACGCGCGGGGCATTTCGACCAACATGAAATCGAACCCGCCTTGCAGGTCGGCCCGGTAATCGTCGGTGAAGTCGCGGATGTAGATTGAACCCGCGTCGAAATCATGGGTCGACGCGTGATTGCCCTGCATGATGCGGCGACGATGGCCGCCCCGCAGCGCCACGCCCACCAGAAACCCGCGATCCGACGCGGGCGTTTCGACGCTGCCGAATTGCGCGGTTTCGGTGCGCTTGCGGTAGAACGTAAGTCCGCCTCCGTGGAATTCCTGATTCACGGCCAGCTTGCTGGCCGAGCAGCCCAGCGTGTCGGTGGACCGCGCGGGCGTGGGTTCGGGAATTAGAAGCTGGGTGGCGGGCATTGAAGCTGTCCAAATCGGGGCAAACGCATTTCGGGGTCGAAGATAGCAGGCGATGCTGCTTCGCAACAAGCAACATTTGGCAAAAGCACCTGCTGCGAGCCCCCGTTTCATCCATCCCGTCAGCGTGTCACGACGCTGTCAACAAACGCAGCCAGATCCCGGTTGAACCTGTCCGCCTCCTCCATGAACGGCGCGTGCCCGGATGCCGCATAGATCTTGCTGCGCACCTGCGGGTTCAGCGCCCTCGCCCGGTCGATTGACGGCGCCGGCTGTACCAGTTCGTCCTTCGCGCCGTAGATCAGCAGTAATGGCTTGCGCGTCGAGCCGAGGCCGCGCGCCGCCTCGACAGTCATCGATTGCACGGCGGCCTGCATGTCGAAGGACGCCATGGCGGCGTTGGCCAGGAGCCGTTGGAACGTGACGCCATCGGGCGCTTGCGCAAAGCACAGGCCGATGAATTCACGCTCCGCGTCCAGGTGGGTCTTCAGATCCGGCGACACCATGTCCCGGTATAGGGCAGGATGCGGCGCGATCTGCTTGGGATCCAGTTCGATCACACCCCCTACATAGACGGCGCCTGCAATCTGCGCGTCGCCGTAAGCGGCAAGGTAGTTGGTCGTCACCGCGGCGCCCAGCGACCAGCCGACGACGACGGGATTTTGCGCGCCGGTCGCCGTGATCACTGCCGCCAGATCGTCCGCCCAGCGCCGGCCATCGGAGTACGCCGCCGCATCCACCGGTTTGCCCGATAGACCGTGGCCCCGCAGGTCGTAAGTGATCAGCCGATACCGCTGCAGCGCCGGGCTGGCAAGCTGGGCCTCCCAGTTCACGTGGCTGCCCAGCAACCCGTGTACGAAAACGACCGGCGGGCCATCGGCAGTGCCGGCCTCCTGAACGGCGAGGGCCACGCCATCGGGCGCCGTGACGGTGTAATGCCGGGATTGCGCGTTGGCGGCCACGGAGACTGCCATGAACAAGGCTGCTGCTGCCACGTGGCGAAAAAAAGTTCTGCGTTGCATGGATGATGCATCCGGAAGAGTGGAGGGAGCGCCAGTTTCAACCCTCACACCTATGTCAAGGTCAAGCACCAATCTGCTACGCTTTCCCGCATGAAAACGCCCGCGCCTCAACCACCCATGTCGATCGGCGAGCTCGCCCGCAGAACCGGCGCTAGCCTGCGTTCCCTGCGTCACTATGATGACCACGGTCTTCTTGCGTCGGCACGGGCGGACAATGGCTATCGCACATTTCCCGCAGCCGCTATCACTCAGGTCCGGCAGATCCAGCGCCTGATTGCTTCCGGCTTCACGTTGGCGGAAATCCGCGGATTTCCCGATTGCATGCGGCTGATCGAAGGCGCAGCGGCGTGCCCGGAGACGTCCGAGGTGCAGCGCCAGCGGTTGGCGTCCGTGGAGCGCCAGATCGCCGACCTCGAACGCCGCCGCGCTCGCCTGCGAGAGATGTTGGAAGATACCGGCAACCCTTCCCCGCAATGATGCGCGGAGAAGTCCCCTAACCCGTAGCGCACGCGTTCGTACCGGGATTCCATGTCCACCTTGACGCCCCGCTCCCCCGCCAAGCTTGCGCCGAACTGGTTGCGCTGGCTGCCCGGCCTGGCATTGCTGAAGTCCTATCAGGCCGGTTGGCTGCCCAAGGACATCGCGGCTGGCCTGGTGCTCACGACCATGCTCGTGCCAGTCGGCATCGCCTATGCCGAAGCCTCTGGCGTTCCGGGCGTCTACGGTCTGTACGCCACCATCGTCCCCATGCTGGCCTACGCGCTGTTCGGCCCGAGCCGCATCCTGGTGCTGGGGCCCGATTCCGCATTGGCCGCGCCGATCCTGGCCGTGGTGCTCAGCGTCTCGAACGGCGACCCGATGCGGGCCATCGCCGCGGCCAGCATGATGGCCGTCGTCTCGGGGCTGTTCTGCATCGTGCTGGGCCTGATGCGGCTGGGCTTCATCACCGAACTGCTGTCCAAGCCCATCCGCTACGGCTACATGAACGGCATCGCGCTGACCGTGCTGGTCAGCCAGTTGCCCAAGCTGTTCGACATCTCCATCGACGACGCAGGCCCCCTGCAGGAAATGCAGCAACTGGCACTAGCCGTTGCCGATGGCCAGACCCATTGGCCAAGCTTCGCGGTCGGCGCCGCAAGCCTGGCCGTGATCCTGCTGCTCAAGCGCTTTGATCGCGTACCGGGCATCCTGATTGCCGTGATTCTTGCCACACTGGCGGTCAAGCTGTTCGGCCTGGACGCGCAAGGTGTGAAGGTGCTGGGCGAGATTCCGCAAGGGTTGCCCAGCCTTGCCTGGCCTTGGCTCAGCAACGCCGATCTGGTCAAGATCGTGCTGGGCGGCTGCGCCGTGGCGCTGATCGCCTTCGCTGACACCAGCGTACTTTCGCGCACCTATGCCGCACGCACCCACACCCGGGTGGATCCGAATCAGGAAATGGTGGGTCTGGGCGTGGCGAACCTGGCGGCGGGCTTTTTTCAAGGCTTTCCGATCAGCAGCAGCGCGTCCCGCACACCCGTAGCCGAAGCGGCCGGCTCGCGCACGCAGCTCACCGGCGTTGTCGGCGCATTGGCCGTGGCCGCGCTGCTGATCGCCGCGCCGAACCTGCTGCGCCATCTACCCAACAGCGCGCTGGCCGCCGTCGTGATCGCCGCCGCAATCGGCCTTTTCGAATTCAAGGACCTGCGGCGCATCTATCGCATTCAGCAATGGGAATTCTGGCTTTCCATGCTGTGCTTTGCCGCAGTCGCGGTGTTTGGCGCGATTCCCGGCATCTGTCTGGCGGTGGTCATCGCCATCATTGAGTTTCTGTGGGACGGCTGGCGGCCGCATTTCGCAGTGCTCGGCCGTGTGCCCAACCTCCGCGGTTATCACGACCTGAAGCGCTACCCGAATGCGGCGCTGATCGACGGACTGGTGCTGTTCCGTTGGGATGCGCCGCTCTTCTTCGCCAACGCCGAACTCTTCCAGCAGCGCCTGCTGGAAGCCGTGGAGGCGTCGCCCTCGCCCGTGCGGCGCGTGGTCGTGGCTGCCGAACCCGTCACGAGCGTCGACGTCACGTCCGCGGACATGCTGCGCGAACTGTGCGAAACGCTGTCGCGCGAAGGTATCGCGTTGCACTTCGCGGAGATGAAGGACCCCGTGCGGGACAAGCTCAAACGCTTTGAGCTGTCCCGTCTGTTCAGCGACGACCATTTTCATCCGACCGTCGGCAGCGCGGTGGACGATTACCTGGGGCGGGAAGCCCCCTTTCCAGACCACATGGAGCGCCACCCATGACGCAAGACGCCAATTCCGAAACGCCGCGAAAGACCGTCAAGCCCCGCAAGGCCGCGACGCGGGCCGCGCCCGGCGAGGTCGTTCTGCTCTCCGGCGGCAACCCACAGATACCGAAGGGTGATGGCGACGAGCCCGTGCAGGCCTACATTGCCGCCATGCCCGGCTGGAAATCGCCCATCGGCACACGCATCGACGCGTTGGTCGAAGAGGCGGTCCCGGGCGTCGCCAAGGCGGTCAAATGGAATTCGCCTTTCTACGGGCGTCCAGGCGAAGGCTGGTTCCTGAGCCTTCACTGCTTCACCAAATACATCAAGGTGACGTTTTTTCAGGGGGCATCGCTGCAGCCCGCCCCCGCCGGCAAATCGAAATATCCGCAGGTGCGCTATCTGGACATCCACGAAGGTGAATTCGACGAAGCGCAGTTTTCGGACTGGGTCCGGCAAGCCAGCGGCTTGCCGGGCGAGAAGTTGTGAACGGCGCCGCGCCGCGTCCAGAAGGAACCAAGAAGATGTTGATCCCCGAGCAACCCGGCAGACTGCAACAGCAGCTCGCATTTCTGCGCGAGATCGATCGGCTGAAGACAGTCGTGCGCCAGTCCCCGTTGCTGGACAAAAGCCGCAAGGAAAACTCCGCCGAGCACTCCTGGCACCTCGCCATGTACGCGCTTGTTCTGAGCGAATACGCCAGCGGCGCCGTGGACACGACGCGCGTCATGCAGATGCTGCTGTTGCACGACATTGTCGAGATCGACGTCGGGGACGTTCCCATTCACGGCACAACCGGCCACGACATTCAGGCCGTCAGGGAATCCGAAGCCGCGGCGCGGCTGTTCGGCCTGCTGCCTGCGCCGCAGGGCGAGGTCTTCCTGGCGCTGTGGCACGAGTTCGAACGTGCCGAGACCGACGACGCCAGATTCGCCAAGGCGCTGGACAGGTTTCAGCCCTTGCTGATCAACGTCTTCACGGAAGGCGGGACGTGGACCGAGAGCGGCGTGTCGTTGGAACAGGTCTTTGCGCGATACGGCCCGGCCATCCAGCGCGGCGCACCGCAACTGTGGGCGCTGTGCGAGGAATGGGTGACGCGGCACTTTGCAGCGCAGGAACCGGGCGGCCGCGGCTCCCGCTGACGGCAATCAACGCGTCACGCGATCGCGACGCGGCGGCCTTGCATCACCCGAACAGCCGCGTCAGTTCGGCTTCAAGTCGATGTCCCGAACGACCTGTCCCAGCCGAGCGTAGTCGGCGCGGGCACGTTCCAACGCCTGCGCTGGCGTGTTGCCCACGATGACCCAACCCAGTTCCTTGAGCTTGCGCTGGACCTCGGGGTCCTGAAGCGTGGTCGCCAGGGCCTTTTGCACCGTGTCGATGGCGGCTTGCGGCGTGCCTTTGGGCGCAGCTAGCCCGAACCATCCGGCGGGCACCAGGCCCGTGATGCCCAGCTCCTTGGCCGTGGGCACCTTGGGATAGCCGTCGAAACGGTAGTCGCTGGTGACGAACAGCGCGGTCGTCTTGCCCGACGTGACGTACGGAATCTGAGAAGCCGCGTTGTCCATCATCGAGTCCACATGCCCGCCCAGGATGTCGTTGACCGCCGGCGCCGCGCCTTTGTAGCCGATGATGCTGAGGTTGACATCGGCCAGGCGCGCGAAAGCCGCCTGCGTCAGGTGGGCCTGCGTGCCCAGGCCGGCGTTGGCAGACGTCAGGCCGCCCGGCTTTTGCGCGCTGAGCGTCTTGAACGCTGCGTAATCCTGCGCCGGAAAGTCCTTACCGACGACAAACACGAACGGCACTTCCACCGCGATGGAGATCTGCGCCAAGTCCTCGACCGGGTTGTAGCGCAGCTTGTAGATGTGCGGATTGACCGCAATGGTGCCGCTTGCGCTGAGCAGCAGCGTATAGCCGTCGGGCGCGGCCCGCACGACATGCTCGGTCGCGATGGAGCCGCCGGCGCCCGGCTTGCTGTCCACAATGACCGGCTGGCCCAGTTTCTTGGACATGGCGTCGCCCAACAGGCGCGTCATGGTGTCCGACGCCGAACCCGGCGCATACGGATAGACGATCGTGATCGGCTTGGACGGATATGCATCCGCCGCCTGGGCAGCCGTCATTCCCAACGACAACAACAATGCAGCAAACGCGACGCTTGAGCGTTTCATGGTTTTCCCCTGTTTATCGGGCTGTATGAATGATCTTTTGTATGACGGGAATGGCCAGCGCCGCGTACCAGCCAAGCTCGGAAAACATCGCTTCCCGGTACCATCCGGCGTGATGCAGCAGGTTCAACGAGGCGATGGTCTGGCCGTCCCATCGCACGGGCACGTTGACCGCGCTTTCGCAATCCAGGGCAAAGATGCGCTCATGGTCGGGAAACGCCGCCTGGCAGGCGCCGCGATCAGCGCAGATCCTGGGCCGGCCCTGCTCCACGACCTGGGTATAGAAGTCGCTGTCCGTGCGAATGGGCTTGGCCCCATCGGTCGGGTAGGCATCGGGTTGGCTCGAATAGAACCGGCGGCTCAAGCCCGCCTGCCGGTCCAGGACCAGCACTGTGAAAAGCCGGTAGCCGATGCGCGCCGACAGCGCCGCGGCCAGTGCGTTCAGGCCGCTTTCCGGCTGCGCGTCCTGCGTCAACGCCGTGGCCACGCCGTCCAGCGCCAGCGCCTGGGAAATCGAATCACTTGAACGAATCACCGCTTGAATCCGTTGAATGGTGGACAGACATTCTGGGGTGTTCCCCCCATATCCCGCCAATGAATAAACCTGAGATATCCATTACCATTTCCGCATGGATACCGCCCCAACCGACCTTTCCTGGACCCGCCGGCTCAAGCTGCGCCATCTGCAGGTTCTTGCCGCCCTCGAAAGCGCCGGCACCGTCACCGCCGCCGCCAAGGCCATGCATATGACGCAGCCAGCGCTGTCGCACTGGTTGAGCGACATGGAGGATCTGGTCGGCACACCGCTTTTCCTGCGAGGCCGCACCCTGGAGTTGACCGAGGCCGGACGCGCGCTATGGCGCTACGCCTGCCGCGTGCTGGGTGACACCGCCCGCACCGGCGAGGAGATCGAAGCGGTCAAGAGCGGCGTGGCGGGCCACCTGCATATCGGAACGATTCTTTCGGCGGCACCTGTCCTGCTGCCGCGCGCCATCGCTGCGCTGCATCAGCGCGCGCCGAACGTACAGATCGAGCTGGTCGAGGGCCTGCTGGAACCCTTGATGGAGCGCGTCGAACGCCGCGAAGTCGATCTCATCATCGGCCCCCTGGACGTGCGCGCCAGCCGATCAGGACTGTGCACCGAATGGCTGATGACCGACTCGTTCAGCGTCGTCGCCCGACGCGGGCATCCGCTTGCGCGACTGGCGGCGCCCAAATGGGAAGACACCGCCGGCTATCCCTGGGTCCTGCCGCCGCCCGGTACGCTGTCGCGCGTGCGCTTGGACCAGGCGGTTGCCGATGCCGGCGTGCCGCCGCCCAGACCGGCCGTTGAAACCAGTTCGGTGGTGGCGTTGCTGTCGATGCTCCAGGATCGCGACTACATCGCCACACTGGCCAGTTCGGTCGCGCACATGTATGAACAGCTCAACCTCATCCGCATACTGCGCATGCCATCGCGCCTGGAATTCGGACCCATCGGGATGTTGTGGGCAGCGGACTCGCCCAGCATCGTCCTGCCCGCCTTGCGGGAGACGCTGCGTGACGAAGCCCGGAGCCTCCTGAACATCGCCGGTGCGGGCCCCGCCGCTACCTGACCGTCGCGTATTCCAGGGTCTTGGGCGTATTGGTCAGCACGCGCGGCGTGTCGCCCACGACCACCGTGTCATCCAGCCGGAACCCGCCGATGCCGTAGGCGTAGATGCCCGGCTCGGCCGAGTACACCTCATTGGGCAACAACGGCCGCTGGCAGAATGCCATGTCTTCGGGGTACTCGTGATGAATGATGCCCACCGCGTGTCCGGTCCGATGCCGGACGAAATCAGCGAACCCGGCTTTCTCGATCTCGGCCTGCGCCGCCGCGTCGATCATGCACACGGCATTGCCGGTGCGCGCAGCGTCAATGGCAGCTTCGTTCGCCGCCTTCGCTGCCGACCACAACCGGACCTGCTCCGCCGACGGCGTCCCGCAGAACCAGGTTCGCTCGTTCTCGATGGTCAGGCCATTGAGCCGGGGAATGACGATGTTGACCAGCACGTCCCCTTCCTTGATGCGTGCGCCGCACGACGCGCCATCGCCATGGGGCGAGGCAGAGGCCGGTCCGCTCAGGGTCCAGCACCGGATCACCTCGAAATGCTCGCCGGGAAAGCGGTTGGCGGCCTCCTGTACAAACAGCGAGGCCATTGCGAAGTCCAGTTCCTGCACCAGGCGGCCCGGCCGGATGTTCTCGCGGTAGCGGTCTTGGATCCAGTCAGAAATTGACGCCACGGCCGCCATCACGGCCAGTTCCTCTTCGTGCTTCTGCCAGCGCAGCGACCGGCATTCCGGCGTCGCCGGCCGCAACGCGATCTCTGGCAGGATGCGGGCAACGTGCGCCAGCACCGGGCTGCCGCCTTCCACCGCAATCCGCGAGCGCGCCAGTCCGGCGGCTTTCAGTCTTGCGGCGACCAGCTCGGGCAGCTGGCCGATCAACGGCAGCCGGTTCGTCACACGCGGATGCTCGGCGTAGTAGCTGATGTCGGTGATCCACACCTTGCCCTGCTCCTGCGAAAACCGCATGTGGTGCGTGGACAGCTCGTTCATGACGAGGAAGGGATCGCCGTTACGCGGCACAACCGCAAAGATGGGACGTTCCCAAGGCAGCACGTCCGTGTGGAAGTTGGTCGCAAACTGGAAGAAGTCGGCCGACGTGAAGACGATGGCGTCGACGGCCAGCTCGTCCATCAGCGCGTTCATCTTGTCCAGGCGATAGCGCCAGACAGCATTGGTAAGTTTGGGCATGGTGATTCCTTGAGAGTAGGGTCAGTCGTTGCTCAGGCCCAGTTGGCGGATGAGCGGCCCCCAGGTGGCGCTGTCGCGCTGCGTCCATTGGGCAACCGTTTCCGGCGCCGATGGCAGCGGTTCCAACTGCAACTCCTGCAGACGCGCCTTGACAGCGGGATCGTCGAAGAAACGTCGCGTTTCGGCGTTGAGGCGATCAATGGCGGGGGCTGGCGTGCCCTTGGGTGCGACCAGGGCATACCAGCCGGGCAGCGGAAAGTCCGCCAGGCCAAGTTCGCCCAGCGTCGGCACGTCCGGCACGCTGGCGGCGCGCTTGGCGCCCACGACGGCCAGCGGAACGACCTTGCCGGCCTTGGCCTGCACCGCACCGGTGTTCAGGACGTCAGCCATCAGCTGCGTCTGGTTCGCCATGACGCTCGTCAGCCCCGCGGCCGCGCCGTTGTACGGTACGTGCGTGAGCGCCATCCCCAGGCGCTTGGCAAGCATCTCCACGACCAGATGCGTGGAGTTGCCCTTGCCCGCCGAGGCAAAGTTCAACGCGCCGGGGTTCGCCTTGGCCTGCTGGACCAGTTCGTCCAGCGACCGTATGTCCGTCTGCGTGCCGGCGACCAGCAGGAACGGCGTGTTGACTAGCAGACTGATGCCATCGAAATCCCGGGCAGGCTCGTAGGGCAAATCCTTGTACATGTGCGGGTTGAAGGCCAGATAGGAAATCCCGCTGACCAGCACCGTGTATCCGTCCGCAGGTTGCTTGGCAACGTAACTCGACGCCAGGATGCCATTGGCGCCGGGACGATTCTCCACGACCACGGGCATCTTCAATTGGCGCGACAGATAGTCGGCCCATAATCGCCCAATGACATCCGTCCCGCCCCCCGCCGCCTGCGGCACCACCAGCTTGATCGGCCGCGCCGGATAATCCGCGGCAACCGCCGCCATGCTTGCAAGCAACGCGCACGCAACCCCTGCCACCCGGCAGACGCGCGCCAGAAAACTTCCCTGCATGTTTATGTTTCCCCTTGATCCATTGAATATGCCGTCAGGCGACGGCGTGGCGTAAAGCCAGTCGGATTATGGGGAGATCGGGCATTAGCGCCCAATGAATAAACCTGAGGGTTCCATAAGCGTTATTGCATGGGGGCTCCGGGCGGAAAGCATCCGTCAGCGTGCGCAAACGCTTTCCGCCATGAAGTCCGGCCATGCGGCCGGGGCGCCTGGCTAGGGCCTGCCCGCCGCCGTGATCACGATCTCCACGCGCCGGTTCCTGGCCCGCCCTTCCGGGGTCGAGTTGCTGGCCACCGGCCGCGCCTCGCCGAACCCCTCCGCGGACACCGAATTTGGCGATACGCCCTTGGCGATCAGATAACGCGCCACGTTGTCCGCCCGCGCCGATGACAGCTCGAGATTGGAGGGAAACTGCCTTTTCAGCGCCGGCCCGATGGGCTCGTTGTCGGTGAACCCTTCGACGACGATCTGCTTGCCTTGCAGATTGGAAAGCGTGGGCGCGATCTTGGCCAGCGTCCTCTCGCCGTTGGAACTGAGGCTCCACCCGCCTTCGGGAAAGAGAATCTCATTCACCATGGTGACCTTCAGCTCGTTCTGCAATTGCGTAATCTGCACTTGGTCGCCGCGTAGGTCGGCCGAAAGCTGCTTATTGAGGGCGGAATACTCGGCTGCCAGTTGCGCCTCTTTGTCGTAGGTCTGCTTGGTCACGCAACCCGAAACCGCCAACACGACGCACAGCGCCAGGAGGGTTTTGTGTAGTCTCATTGCGATTCTCCGTCAGGTTTGTAAGCCAAATAAAAAGAGGCCTCGCCTCTTGTTGGCTTAGGTAATATCCGAAGGCACATCACTCCGATTTCTGCCAGGCAGGAAGCGCGCTAGCAGATTCTCGCAACTACACGCGAAGAATAAGCACAAGTGAATGACGCCACTACTCATATGACGCCAACCCCGGTCCCGCCGGGCACGGTTGCCGGTGTGCAGGGGCCTGCGGCAAACTCAGCCGCAAGCGCGGACTGCGATTATCTGGCCACCGTCATCTGGCACATCCGCATCCAGATGCAAGCCGGCCCCGTCTCTATCGACAGCACGGCCAAGGCGATGGGCACTAGCGTGCGCACCCTGCAACGCGTACTGCGCCGCGACGGCGGCGTCAGCTTTCGTGAGTTGTCCAATACCGCGCGCCTGCATCGTGCTCAAGACCTGCTACGCGAAAGCACCGTTTCCATCACGCAGATCGCCATGGATTCTGGTTATTCCACACCGGCTAATTTTTCCCGGGCGTTCAGGAAAGCGAGCGGCGTGGCGCCGCACGAATACCGGCAGGACGCGTTGGCGGGTAGTGTCACCCCGTGACGATCATCACTCGGCCAATACGGGCCGGCTGATCTCCAGCACCCACTGCACGAACGCCTTCACCGCCGCGGTCACACGCGCCTGGGGGTAGACAATGGAAAGCTGCACCGGCTCGCACCGCGCATCCGCCAAGACCTCGCGCAGGCGGCCGCTGCGCAGATACGGAGACGCCGCCAGCGCCGACAGTTGAATCAGGCCCAGACCCGCCAGGCCACAATGCAGATAGGCCTCGGTCTCGTTGACCGAATAGCGGCTTGGCAACGCCATCGACACGTTTTCACCGTCGACTCGGAACCGCCAGTCCAGCGGCCGGCCGGTGGCGTTGGACAGATAGTTGACCACCCGATGCGCGGGCAACGCTTCTATTGATTTCGGCTCGCCGAAGCGGCCCAGGTATTGGGGCGACGCGCAGGTCACCCACGCCAAGTGACCAAGGCTGCGCGCCACGAGCGTGGAATCGGCGAGCTCGCCGCTGCGGATGGCGCAGTCGATACCTTCATAGATCAGGTCGGCCGGGCGATCGCTCAGGCCCAGCACGACCTCGACGTCGGGATAACGCGCCTCGAACTCGACCAGCCTCGGCACCACGATCGCGCGGCCAACCACGCCGGGCATGTCGACGCGCACGCGGCCTCGGGGCGCCTGGATCGCGGCGGTAACGTCATTCTCGGCGTCCGCAATATTGGCCAGGATGGCCTGGCACGCCTGTAGGTAGCGCGCACCGGCATCGGTCAGGCTGAGGCTGCGCGTGCTGCGATGCAGGAGCGGCGTGCCCAGGTGGGTTTCCAGGTTCTTGATCATCGTCGTGACCGACGACCGAGGCAGCGCCAGCGATTGCGCAGCCTTGGTGAAGCTGCGCGCCTCGACGACCCTGACGAATGCCGCCATCGCTTGAAGTTTGTCCATGAGCCGATCCCGACGATAGAACGTGCGCCGCATGCGGCGGAAAGGTCCCGATATTACCAACGCGTATCGGCCGCGAACGCGCACTGCGGCGCGTTGTGAATTCCGTCACGGCGAACAATGGACGCCCTGCCCGCTCCTACACTGCAAGCCACTTTTTCTGCATGAGGCATCCCATGATTGAACACAACGCCATCCTCGTTTTGGGCGCGGGCCAGCTCGGCATGGCCGTGCTGCGCAACCTGGCGCCACGCGTCGCCAAAGGGCAGTTGTCGGTCCTGTTGCGCGCGTCGACCGTCGCTTCCAACGATCCCGCCAAACAGCGCGATCTTGCCGAGTTGCGTGGGCTGGGCGTCGGCATCATCGAGGGCGATCTTGCCCAGCAAGCCACGGCGGAGCTCGCAGCCACCTTCCGCCGCTACGATACGGTCCTGTCGTGCACGGGCTTCGTCGGCGGGCCCGGCGTACAACGCAAGATCGCCCGTGCTGCGCTGGATGCGAGCGTCAAGCGCTTTGTGCCGTGGCAGTTTGGCGTGGACTACGACGTCATCGGCCGTGGCAGCCCGCAGGACCTCTTCGATGAGCAGCTCGATGTGCGAGATATGCTGCGCGCACAGCGCAACACCGAATGGATCATCGTTTCGACGGGCATGTTCACGAGCTTTCTATTCGAACCCGCATTCGGCGTGGTGGATCTGGCCGGCAACACGGTGAACGCGTTGGGCAGCCTGGACAATGCGGTCACGCTGACCACGGCCGAAGACATCGGCGCGCTGACCGCCGAGATCCTTTGCACACAGCCTCGCATCGCCAACGAGGTCGTGCATGTGGCGGGCGATACCGTCACGTACCGGGCGGTCGCGGATGCCTTGGACCGCTTGCTGGACCGCAAGGTGACGCGGCGCGAATGGCCGGTGCCGGAGCTGTTGCGCGCACTGGCGGCAGCGCCCGACGATGCGATGCGCAAGTATCGCGCGGTGTTCGGGCAGGGCCGTGGCGTGGCGTGGGACAAGGCGCGAACCTTCAATGCCGAGCGCGGCATTGCGGTTTGCAGCGTCGAACAATGGCTGCGTGAGCACCGGGACGACATCCGATCCGCGCAGTCCTGAACCCAATATCCGAAACGCTTATATCTGAAATGACCGTAAACCTATAGTTCTTTAGAACCCGTTGACATAAAGAGGGGCATTGCCGATGATGCGGAAGGCCGCAAGCGCTGGGCCGCCATAAGCACAACACCGCGCTCGCGCTACGGGACGCGGCAACCAGAGAGGCAAGCCATGGAGACAACCCCACGCAACCCCGCACGGCGCCGCCTGTTGGCCGGCAGCGCCAGCGCCCTGGCCGCGGCCGGT
>NZ_DIEJ01000003.1:0-14376 GCF_002418565.1 Achromobacter sp. UBA5777
CGACGCGGTGCCTGGCCTGCGCGCTGAACATCTGGCCGACGCGTCCCTGCACGGCGTGCTGACGCGCCAATTCGGCCTGCGCCCCGGCGCCGGCCGCAACCAGATCCGCGCGGTCGCGGCGGACAGCGAGCTGGCGGCCCTGCTGGACACGCAGGCCGGCACGCCGTTATTGATGCTGCAGGGCCAGGGCATGGACCAGCACGGCAAGCCGCTGGAATGGTTCACCACCTGGCACCGCGCCGAACAACTGGTGTTCGACGTAGACGTCAGCATGGGTCATGAAAGCGTGCAGCCCCGGCTGCATGAAACCGCGCCCGAGCCGCAGGCGGCGGTCAACGGACAGGATCCGCTGGCGCGCGCGCAGGCGCTGGTGGCCGAGTTGTCGGCGGAGCTGGCGCGATTGCGCGGGCAGTCCTGAATCACCACGCGATTCGCGCGATGCCGTTTTCAGCGTTCTGAGCCGCGGCAAGGCGCAGGCGAGTGAAGGGGATTTGAGGCGATTTAAGGCGCCTCAAGCCGCCTTCGCGCGATCCCTGCTCACCTTCCAGGCCGCCAACACCCTGTCGCAAATCGCCGGCGCCTCACCCACATAATTCGCCGGATCGCCCAGACGATCCAGATCTTCGTCGCTGAGCATTCCACGCGTCGCGGCATCGCTTTCCAGCGCCTCGCGCAATGCATCCCTGAGCGAACGCCCGTTCGCGACCGCATCACGCGACGCGCGCTCCACCAGCGCATGGGCGGACAGACGGCCCAGCCGGGCGCCCAACGCCAGCATGTAGGCCTCGCCCAGGATGAGGCCGTCGGTCAGCGCAAGATTCTTTGCCATGCGGTCCGGATACACCTGCAGCCCATCCAGCACGCTGCCCAAATGGCGCAACGCCCCACCCGACAGCGCGGCAATCTGGGGCAGCACATCCCACTCGGCCTGCCAGCCGCCCAGCGCGCGCTCATGTTCCTGGATCATTCCCGCCAGCATCGTCGACACCAGCGGCGGCACGCGGATCGCGGCGGCCAGGATAGCCGCGCAGCCCACGGGATTGCGCTTGTGCGGCATCGTGCTCGATCCGCCTCGCCCCGGGCTGGACGGCTCACTGACTTCGCCGATCTCCGATTGCGCCATCAGCGACAGGTCCCGCGCAATCTTGCCCATCGTGCCGGTCAGCACCCCCAGCGACGCGGCCAGGCTGGCAAGCCGGTCGCGGTGCGTGTGCCACGGCATCGCAGCCACGCCCAGGCCCAGCTCGGCGGCCAGCGCCTGCACCACCTCGTTTGCCGACGGTCCCAGGCTGGCCAGCGTGCCCGCGGCGCCGCCGAATTGCAGCAGCGCCATCTGTGACGCGTCCTGCCGCACGCGCAGCCGGCTACGTTGCAGAGCTTCCAACCAGCCCGCCGTCTTGGCGCCGAATGTCGTGGGCAGCGCATGCTGCAGCCACGTGCGTCCGACCATGATGGTGTCCCGATGCGCGCGGGTCAGCCGCGCACACGCCTGCGAGGCGCTCTCCAGCCCCGCGTCCAGCCTGGCCGCCACCTGAAGCATCTGCAGGACAAGCGCGGTGTCCAGAATGTCCTGGCTGGTCGCGCCCCAATGCACGTAGCGGGCGGCTTCGGCATCCACGCGTGCGACGGCCGCGGTCAGTTGCTTGACGAAGGGGATGGCGATATTGCCCGCCGCCACCGCAGCCATGGCAATGCCGTCCACGTCCAGCACGTCGCGGATTTCGCCACCCCGGCAGACCTCATTGATGGCCGTTGCGGCGCTTGGAGGAATGACGCCGCATTGCGCCTGCGCGCGCGCCAGGGCCGCCTCCACGGCAAGCATCTGGCCGAGGGTCGCCGCGCCCGAAAACTGCGACAGTATCGCGTCATCCGAATAGATGGTTTCGGTCAGCCCGGAAAGGTTGCTCATCGTGTAGACCTCGTCGCGCACCGGCTCAGATGTCGAAGAACACGGTTTCTTCCGAACCCTGCAGGACGATGTTCCAGCGCAAAACGCCCGCCTCCGCCGCTGTTGCCACCAGCGTGCCGCGCCGGTGTGCGGGCACTTTAGCCAGGATCCAGTCCTGCTCGTTGGCGCCGGCCTCATCTGGAAAGTACATCCGCGTCGACAGATGCTTGAGCAGGCCGCGCATGAAGACGGACACCACCAGATGTGGCGCCTGCATCTGTCCGTCCGGGCCTGGCACACAGCCCGGCTTGATCGTGGTGAAACGAAAGCCGCCGTCCGGCTGCGTCGCCACACGGCCAAAGCCGCCGAAGCCCGCGCTGCCCTCGTCATGCCGGGGGTCGTCCGGATGCCCGTACACACCGCGCGCATCGGCCTGCCATATCTCGATCATGCCGTCCGGCACGGGGTTGCCCTCGCCGTCGATCACGCGTCCTTCGATGATGACCGGCATCGCGCCCAGGTCGCCGCACCCTGCCGTCAGATCGTCACGGTTCAACCCGGACAGTCCGATGTGCAGATAGGGACCGACAGTCTGTGAACTGGTGGGATAGAGCATGCGTTACTCCATGGGGGTGGCGTTGCGGCCGCGCAGGACGATGTCGAAGCGATAGCCCAGCGCGTACTCGGGCACGGTGGTCTCCCAATCCAGCGCAGCGATCAGCCGGTTGCGCGCCTTGGCGTCCGGCACGCACTGGAAGATGGGATCGAACTCGAGCAGCGGATCGCCGGGGAAATACATCTGGGTGACCAGACGCGTGGCATAGGCCCGGCCAAACAGCGAAAAGTGAATGTGCTGCGGTCGCCATCCGTTGTAGTGGTTGCCCCACGGATACGCCCCCGGCCGGATCGTCTTGAACTGGTAGCGCCCCTGCGCATCCGTGACGGCTCGCCCTTCGCCGCTGAAGTTCGGATCCAGCGGCGCATCGTGCTGATCGCGCTTGTGCAGATAGCGGCCCGCGGCATTGGCCTGCCAGATCTCGATCAGCGCGTCCGGCACCGGCCGGCCGTTCTCGTCCAGCACCCGGCCGGACACGATGATGCGCTCGCCGATCGCTTCCGCCGTGGAGACGTGGGTCAGGTCGTTATCGCCCTGTTTGACGAACGCCGCACCAAACATCGGTCCCGTGACCTCCGAAAGCGTCTGCGGCACTACGATCAGCGGTTCGTTCGGCGAGCGCAAACGCGTGGATCCATACGGATCGAAACGGTAGCCCGGCTGGGTGTCCCAGAAGGGGCGCCGGTATTGAGCAAGATCGGACATTGCGATAAATCTCCAAAGAATCCAGCTTCACGGTGCGCCGGCGAGCGGCGCGGGAGACGCGTTGGCGCCTACCCGCCAAACCAGCGCGCGGGAATGATCACCAGGGCCGGAAAGGCCACCATCAGGAACATGACGAGAAACTCGGCGGCCATGAACGGCAGGACGCCGCGCGTCACGTCGTCCATCTTCATCTTCCCCACGCCGGCCACCACATTGAGCACGGTGCCCACGGGCGGCGTGACCAGCCCGATCGAATTGTTGATGATGAACAGCACGCCGAAATACACCGGGTCGATGCCCGCCGCGCGCACCACCGGCATCAGCACGGGAGTCAGGATCAGGATGGTCGGCGTCATGTCCATGGCCGTGCCCACCACCATCACCAGCACCATGATGGCGGCCATCAGCAGGATCTTGTTGCCCATGAAAGGCTGCAGCATGTCCACCACTTTGGACGGCAGATCGGCCACGGTGATCAGCCACGCGCTGACCATGGCGGCGGCAATCAGGAACATGACGATGGCACTGGTCTTGGCCGCCGACACGAACACCGCATAGAGCTGGTTGAGCTTGAGCTCGCGATACACCAGCGTCGACACCAGCAGCGCGTAGGTCGCAGCGACCACCGCGGCTTCGGTCGGCGTGAAGACGCCCATCCGCAGCCCCACCAGGATGATCACCGGCAGCATGAGCGCCCAGACCGCCTTGCGGAACGCGGTGGCAATTTCCTGCGCAGACTTGCGCGGCGGAGGCACGATCTTCTCGCGCCGGACCAGCCACGCCCAGGTCAGCCACAACGCGCCCCCGATCATCAGACCGGGCGCGATCGCCGCCATGAACAGCTTGGAAATGGACACATTGGCCGCCACGCCGAAGATGACCAGGCCGATGCTGGGCGGAATGACCGGCCCGATCACACCGGTCGCGGCAATCAGGCCGCCCGCGGTCTGCTTCTTGTGGCCGGCGCTGACCATCATGGGCAGCAGCAACGCCGTCAGCGCCGCGGCGTCCGCCACGGCCGATCCCGACAGCGCCGACAGCAGGCAGCCCGCCATGATCGTGACGTAGCCAAGCCCGCCCTTCACGTGCCCGACCAGCGCCAGCGCCAGGTCGACGATGCGGCGGGACAGCCCGCCCACGTTCATGATTTCGCCGGCCAGCATGAAGAACGGCACCGCCAGCAGCGGAAAGCTGTCCGCCCCGCCAATGACGTTCTGCGCCAGGATCTGCGCGTCGAAGATGTCCAGATGCCACATGAGGGCCACGCCGCTGGCCAGCAGCGCAAAGGCAATGGGCACGCCCAGCGCCATCACACCCAGTAGCGATCCGATGAACACGGCGATGGTCATGCGCTTCTCCTTGGCGCGCCGTTGCCGGCATCCTCGAGAATCTGCTTGAGCTGCACCGCCTCTTCGGATTCCTGGACCATGATCAGATCCTGGTCCTGCAGCTTGCCGGCGAGCACGCGGTACAGATCCATGGCGATGATCAGGCCCGCCATCACCGAGAACACCAATCCGGCCACGTACACAATGGCCATCGGCAGGCCGCTCACGGGCGCGCTGACGTCCGCATTGATCACCGCCTGATCCCAGCTCCCCTTGAACATGAGGCTCACGATGTAAAGCATGAGGATCTGCCCCGCGACGAGGCAGATCTTCTTGCCCGCCGTGGGCAGCTTGGCCACGACCATGTCCATGCCCAGGTGGCCGCGCTCTTTCAGGGCGATGACCGCCCCCAGAAAGGTCAGCCAGATGAACATCCAGCGCGACAGCTCTTCGGACAGCGTGATGCCGGAGTTAAAGCCGTAACGCGCCACGACATTGCCGAAGACCAGCACCACCATCGCCGCCAGCAGCAAGGCGATGGCAAATTCCAGCACACGGCAGACCGCGCCGATGAATCTGTCTATGACGACCATGGCCAGCCTCCTTGCGGCGTCGGATGCGCGGGCGCCGGGCTCATGCCTTGGCGTCCTGCAAAAGCCCGACCAGGCCACGCAGCGCCGTCAGGTAGGACTGGGGGCCCAACCCTTGCACCGTGCCGCGCACCGCCGGCGAAATAATTGAATGCGCGCGCCAGGTCTCACGGGCGGCGATGTTCGACATGTGCACCTCCAGCGTGGGAAACGGCATGGCCTTGATGGCATCGTGCAGCGGCACGCCGTGCTGGGTCAGCCCGGCAGGGTTCACCAAGGCGCCCTGGGCGGAGTCGATGTTCTCGTGCAGAAAGTCGATCAACGCGCCCTCATGGTTCGATTGCAGCGTCAACAGCTGGACGCTCAGTTCCGCGGCCAGCGCCGCCAGGCGGTCGTTGATCTCCGCAAGCGTCGTAGTTCCGTAGATGTGCGGCTCGCGGCGGCCGAACAGGTTGAGGTTGGGGCCGTGCAGGACAAGGATCTTCATGATGGGATGCCGGTGCGGGTTACTTGCGGATGCGGGCGAGTTCGTCGTTGTAGAGCTTGACGATCGCGGGGTCGTAGCTGCTGGTGAAGTGCTCGATCACCGGCTTGACGACCTGCTGCATGCGCGCCTTTTCGCCCGGTTCGATCGTGTTGAACTGGATGCCCTTGGCCTGCAATTCCGTCACGGCCTTCTGCGCGGCGGCCCGGCTGACCTTGCGCTGGTAGCCGCGCGCCTCAATGGCCGCCTCCTGCAGGATCTTCTGCTCGGCGGGCGACAGCTTGTCCCAGAACTTCTTGCTGACCAGCACGATGTTCGCGGCATACACGTGGTTGGTCGCGCTGACGTACTTCTGCACTTCGTAGAACTTGTTGGACAGGATCACCGAATAGGGATTTTCCTGGCCGTCGACCGCTCGCGATTCCAGCGCCCCATACAGCTCTGCAAAGGGCATCGGCACGGGATTGGCCTTGAAGGCCTTGAACGTATCGAGGAAGACGGGGTTGGGAATCACGCGGATCTTCAGGCCCGCCAGATCCTCCGGCTTGCCGATGGCGTGCTTGGAGTTCGTCACGTTGCGAAAACCGAGGTCCCAGAAGCCCAGCGCGACCAGGCCTTTTTCGGGCAGCTTGGCGATCAGGGCGTTGCCCAGCGGGCCGTCCAGCAGCGCGTCGGCCTGCCCGAAGTCGGTGACGGAAAACGGCAGATCGATCAGCCCGAACTCTTTGACGATGCCCGCCAGCGACGTGGAGGCCGGCGCGGACATCTCCTGCACGCCACCCTGCAGCCCGGACTGCTGCTGCATTTCATTGCCAAGCTGCGAGGCCGGAAATTCCTTGACCTTCAGCTTTCCGCCGCTCTTGGCCGCCACCAGTTCCGTAAACTTCTGCACCCCCGCGCTGACGGGGTGATCCGTGTTGTTCAGATGGCCGAAGCGTATCGTGCGTTCCTGGATGTCCTGCGCGGCGGCCGGCATGGCGCTCGCGCACAGGGCGGCGATCAATGCAAAGCGGAAAAGGCTGGTCTTCATCGTTGTCTCCGGTGTTATTTGGAATTTTTTCGATGTCTGGCAAGACTCGGTAGTGGAATGTAATTCCGAGTGGAATAGTTTTCCACCTAGGGTTATCATCCATCACCCCACTACTTGTTGAGATGACATGGCCGGAGTTCTCGAACGCGCGCTCGCCGTCATGGAGTACCTGTCCTCCAGACCCGAAGGTGTGCCCCTCGCTTCACTTGCCCAGCAACTGGAGATTCCGCAGAGCGCCGCGCACCGTCTGCTGACAGACCTTTGCCGCTGCGGCTATGTGCGCCAGATCCGGGATCACGGCGACTACGCGCTGACAGCCCGGGTCGCTTCAATCGGGTTGAGCTATCTTGCGGCGACAGGCATCGTCGACATCGCGCAGCCGCTGGTGGATCGGCTGGCGGACATCTCCGGCGAACTCGTGCGGCTGGCCATCGTGGACAACGAAGAGCGGCTGACCTGGGTCGCGAAGGCGCAGGGCGCGCGCCACGGTCTGCGCTACGACCCCGAGATGGGCTCCGAGGCCAGGCTGTCGTGCAGCGCCTCGGGCCACGCGTGGATGCTGACGATGACCGACGAACGCGCACTGGACCTGGTCTCACGCCAGGGATTCGGATCGCCCGAGGAATACGGTCCCAACGCCCCCACCACCATCGCCGCGCTGACGAAGATGCTTCAGGCCGGGCGCAAGCGCGGCTACGCAATGATCAACGAAGTGTTCGCGCCGGGAATGACTGCGATGGCGGCGCCGGTGCAGCGCAAGGGCGAAGCGGCCATTGGCGTATTGAGCATTGCAGGTCCGGCGATGCGCCTGACCGAAGCGCGGATGGAAGCGCTGGGTCCAGACCTGATGGCGGCTGCGCAGGAACTGGCGCTCGCCAGCCTGGCATCGCCGATGTTCCGAACGCGCTTCCCGATGCAGGGCCGAAATTCCGGAGACGAGACGTCCGCGGATTAATCCCCCGCCAGCGCTTCACCCTGCGCGGGGCCATTTCCCCAGGTGCCCACGCGCGCCGAGCGCAGCAGCGGCGACGCGTCTCCGGCCTGCGCCAGCTCGCTTGCCGCGCGCAGTAGCGCCGGCCCGAATTTCTCCATGGCTTTAACGGTCAAACGTTGCGACGGACCGGCCACCACCAGGATGCCGGTGCTTTGATGCCCGGGGCGCCGGATGGGCGCCGCCATCGCGCTCATGCCGGCTGCGTAGACGTCCTGCAGAATGCTGTAGCCGCGCCGCCGATGCGCGTCCAGGCTGGCCAGCAACGCGCGGATCGACGTGGGGGCATTGGGCCCGAAATCCCGTGGTTTTCCCAGCCCCTGTTCGGTGACGTAGGCAATGGCCTGGTCTTCGGGCAATGTCATCAACCACGCGTGGCCGGCCGCGCTGCACGACAGGCGCAGGTCGATGCCCATGTCTGGGTCGTACAACAGCCCGGATTTCGCGCCTTGCGCCTTGGCCACCAGCGTCAAGCGCTTGCCGTCGACGATGGCCAGACGCACGAGTTCACCGGTTGCTGCAGCAAAACGGTCGATGACCGGCTGCGCGATGTCGATCACGCCGGACCGGCTCAGGAAACTCAGCCCCATCGACGCCAGCTTGGTCGTCAATGCGTATTCGCCGCGCACCGACGTCTGCCGGACGTAGCCGAACTTCATGAGTTCGTGCAGGGTCCGGTGACATCCGCTGCGCAGTTGGTGCAGGTCGTCCGCAATGTCGGCGAGGTTCGCGCCGTCCGGATGGGCGGCCAGGTATTCAAGCAACGCCAGTGTCTTTTCGATTGCCCCGCTCATCGCGCTCTCCGGGTGACCATCCATGGAATCGTTCAATTTTTGAATTCGATCAAATTTTGAACGGGATTCAAAATTATGCCCTATGCTCGCAGCCGGGTATTCACACGATGGCCCGCCGCCGTAACCGCATCAACCGGACCTTTGCCAACGACAACCGAAGAAGGTGCTTGTGATGAATTCAAAGAAGACGTGCTTGCGCATCGCCGTGAATGCCGCAGCGACCATCCTAGCTTGCCTTGCCGTGGCGGGAACCGCCGCCGCACAGGAGATCAAGGCGCGCACGATGAAGTTCGCGTTCAGCTTGGCTGCGGACCATCCCCTGGGCCAGGGCGCGCAGAAATTTGCCGATCTGGTCGCCGAGAAAAGCGGCGGCAAGATGAAGGTGTCGATCTACGCCAATGCGGTGCTAGGCGGCGATCCCCAGAATCTGTCGGCCGTTCGCGGCGGCACGCTGGATTTCACGTCGATGGCGACAGGCCTCCTGGCCGGCATCGACAAGCGGTTCATGGTCTTTGACCTGCCGTTCCTGTTCAACGACGCACGCGAGGCGTACACGGTTTCGGACGGACCCGTTGCACAGCGCCTGTTGAATGGCCTGTCCGATCACGGCCTGATTGGCCTGGGCATCTGGGACCTGGGCTTTCGCAACATGACCAACAGCAAGCGCCCGATCGCGCAGGCGCAGGACCTGCACGGCCTGAAGATGCGCGTCATTGCCGCCCCCGTCTACATCGACATGTTCAAGACGCTGGGCGCCAACCCGGTGCCGATGACGTTCGGCGAGGTCTACGGCGCGCTGGAGTCCAAGGCCATCGACGGCCAGGACAATCCGGTGGGCGTGATCCTGTCCGCCAAGTTTGCCGAAGTGCAGAAATACCTGTCGCTGACGCGCCATATCTACACGGGCATGCCATTCCTGATGAGCCGCAAGACGTGGGACAGCATGTCAGACGCCGAGCGCAAGATCATCCTGGAAGCGGCCGCCGAGGCCAAGGCGGAAGAACGGCGGATCTCGCAGGCCAAGGAAGCGGTGGCCATCGACGATCTGCGCAAGGTCATGCAGGTCAACACCTTGACGCCTGAAGCGGTCGAGCGCCTGCGCGGCGCAGTCAAACCGGTGGTGGACAAGTTCGCGGGCGAAATCGGACCTGACGTCATGCAACAGGTCGCCGCGGAACTTGCGGCTTTGCGGGCCAAGAACTGACCATGGGCATGCTCGGAAAGGCCGCGATCGCAATGTGGTGGGACATTGCGCCGGCGTGGCGCGCGGAGTTCGAAGACTGGCATACCCATGAGCACTTCCCGGAGCGCATGGGCGTTCCCGGGTTTCTGCGCGGCACGCGCTGGACCAGCGCCCAGGGCGGTGAAGGATTCTTCGTGTTGTACGAATTGGACGCCTACGAAACGCTGGTCTCCCCCGGCTACCTCCAGCGGCTCAACGCGCCCACCCCGTGGTCCACGAAGCTCATGCCGCAGCACCGCAACATGATCCGCAGCCAATGCCGCGTGGTCGAGAGCGTCGGCGGCGGCTTGGCCAGATATGCGCTGACGATTCGCCTGTCTCCCCTGCCCGGGTCGGAGGAAGCGCTGCGCGCATATCTGAAGGCGCATGCGGCGGCCGCGGCGGCGCAGCCGGGCTTGTCCGGCGCGCATCTGATCGTGACGGACACGCCGGCAATGCACGCCACCACGGAACAGAAAATACGCGGCGGAAAAGACCGTGCGGCCGACTGGATCTACGTCGTCAACGGTTATGCGATCAACGCGGTGACCGCCTGCGACGGCGACATTCTGAACTCGGCCCAGATGCGCACAATGACGGGTGGTGGCCCGGCGTGGTCAGACGTCTATTGCCTGTCCCACACACTGGAGCGTGCGGGGGCAAGGTAGTTCCCTGCCCCGCGCCCTGCCTTTTCACCGGTCGGTGCGATGCCGATCAGCGCACCATGCAGGGCCGCTTGTTGTCGAACTTCCACCCGGGCACCAGATACTGCATCGCCGTGGCATCGTCGCGCGCGCCCAGGCCGTGCTGCAGATAAAGCTGATGGGCGCGCTCGATCGCGTCCATATCCAGCTCGATGCCCAGCCCGCCGGTTTGCGGCAGCTCGACATACCCGTTGCGGATCTGCAGCGGGTTTCGCGTCAGGTGCTGGCCGTCCTGCCAGATCCAGTGCGTGTCGATCGCGGTGACACGGCCCGGCGCGGCGGCGCCCACGTGCGTGAACATCGCCAGCGATACGTCGAAGTGGTTGTTGGAGTGCGAGCCCCACGTCAGGCCGAACGCCTGGCACGTTTGCGCCACGCGCACCGAGCCCTGCATCGTCCAGAAATGCGGATCGGCCAGCGGTATGTCGACCGATTGCAGCGACAGCGCATGCGCCATCTCACGCCAGTCGGTGGCCACCATGTTGGTGGCGGTTGGCAGGCCGGTGGCGCGGCGGAATTCAGCCATGACTTCGCGGCCGGAAAAAACGCCTTCGGCGCCGCACGGGTCTTCCGCATAAGCCATCACGCCATGCAGATCGCGGCACAGGCGCACCGCGTCCTTGAGCAGCCAGCCGCCGTTCGGGTCGAGCGTGACGCGCGCCTCGGGAAAGCGCTCGTGCAAGGCGCGGATGGCTTCGACTTCTTCCTCGCCGCGCAGCACGCCACCCTTGAGCTTGAAGTCCTGGAAGCCGTAGCGGTCGTGGGCCGCTTCGGCAAGGCGGACAATGGCCTCGGGCGTCATCGCCTTTTCGTGCCGCACGCGCAGCCAGCCTTCGGCGTCGGGCGCCGTCTGGTAAGGCAGCGGCGTTTGCGCGGCGTCACCCACGTAGAACAGATAGCCCAGCATCTGGACAGACGTGCGCTGCACGCCCTCGCCCAGCAGCGCTGCGACAGGCACGCCCAGGTGCTGCCCCAGCAAGTCCAGCAAGGCCGATTCCACCGCCGTCACGGCATGGATCGCCACGCGCAGGTCGAAGGTCTGGGCACCGCGGCCCTCGCTGTCCCGCCCGGCGAACGCCTGGCGCATCTGGTTCAGCGTGTGCTGGTAGTTGCCGATTGAGCTGCCCGCAATGAGGGCGCGCGCGTCTTCCAGGGTGGCGCGGATCTTTTCGCCGCCGGGGACTTCGCCCACGCCGGTGTTGCCCGCGCTGTCGGTCAGGATGACCAGGTTGCGCGTGAAATAAGGGGCGTGAGCGCCGCTCAGGTTGAGCAGCATGGAGTCCTGGCCGGCCACCGGCACAACGCGCATGCCGGTGATCGTGGGCGTCTGGGAGGCTTGCGATGCGTGAAGAGTCATGATTGCTTCTTGAAAAAGCCCGGCCGCCACGGCCGGGCGCGTTGCGTCATTGCACGGAAATGCCGCCGGTTTCGATGACCTGCTTCCAGCGGGCGCTTTCCTGCTGCTGGAACTTGGTGAAGGCTTCGGGCGAGTTGGCGACGACCTCCAGGCCGATGTCGGTGAAGGGCTTGCTGATCGCCGGATCCTTCAGGGCGGCGGTCAGGGCGGCGGACAGCTTGTCGCGCACGTCGGCGGGCAGGTTCTTGGGGGCCACGACGGCCTGCCAGGCATAGACGTCGACGCCCGGCACCGACGCTTCGGCGAACGTGGGCACGTCGGGCAGCACCGGCGAACGCTTGGAACCCGTGACGGCGATGGCCTTGAGCTTACCGGACTTGATGTGCGGCAGCACGGCGTTCACGTTCTGGAAGGACATCTCCACCTGGTTGCCCAGCAGATCGGAAATGGCCGGCGCGCCGCCTTTGTACGGCACGTGCAAGCCCTTGGTGCCGGTCTTCTGCCAGAAGAGTTCGGCGGTCAGATGGTCGGACGACCCGGCGCCCGACGTCGCGAAGCTGATCGCGCCCGGCTTTTCCTTCAGCAGCGCGAGCACGTCCTGCACGCTATTCACCTTGGAGGCGAGCTGCGGACTGACCACCAGCACGTTGGGGGTCTGCACGGCCACGGTCAGGTACGTGAAGTCCTTGGCCGGATCGTAGGTGATGCCCTTCATCAGGTGCGGCGCCACCACCAGCGGGGCCAGCGACGTGACCATCAAGGTGTAGCCGTCCGGGGCGGCGCGGGCCACCTGCGAGGCGCCGATCGTGCCCGTGGCGCCGGCCTTGTTTTCCACCACGAACGACTGCTTGAGCTGTTCGCCCAGCTTGTTGGCCAGCGCGCGCGCCACCGAATCGGTTGCGCCGCCGGGCGGGAACGGCACGACGACGGTGACGGCCTTGTCCGGCCAGGCTTGCGCCACGCCGGCTGCGGCCATCAGGGTCAAACCAAGAATCCACTTGCGCGCGTTGCTCGTCATTACTGTCTCCGGTTTAAGTTCTTTTATGAACGTTAACGTTAACATTTTATTTGTTAACGTTAACATCACGGCGCCATTAGAATATTTCGCCGCATTCGCTGCCCGCCATCCGGACAAACCCTAAACCTGCCCGGCCCGCAAAGCCGGCGTCTGCGGTTAGGCTTGACGCCAGTTTCACGCCACTTTTTTGTCCCCTTTTTCCATGCGCCCGCCCCGAATGCCGCCAGCCGATTCCCCTTCCCGCTCGTCAGAGCGCGCCAACGTCACCGTGCGCGAGGTGGCGCAGGCGGCCGGGGTGTCGATGATCACCGTGTCGCGCGCCATCAATACGCCGCAACAGGTCTCGCCCGCCACGCTGGACAAGGTCAATGCCGCGATCCAGGCGCTGGGTTACGTGCCCAACCTGATGGCCGGCAGCCTGCGCCTGTCGCGCAGCAATCTGGTGATGGTGCTGGTGCCGTCGATCGCGGGGTCTCTGTTTGGCGGCATGCTGACCGCGCTGACGCAGTCGCTGGAGGCCAAGGGCTTCCAGCTCATGGTCGGTCAAAGCGGCTATCACTCGCCACGCGAAGATGCCCTGCTGCGCGCCATCATCGGCCGCCGCCCCGACGGCATCGTGCTGACGGGGGTGATGCACTCCCCGCAGGGCCGGCAGTTGCTGAAAGCATCCGGCATCCCCATCGTCGAAACGTGGGACGCCACGGACGCGCCCATCGATATGCTGCTCAGCCTGTCGCATGACGCGATTGGGACCGCGGTCAGCCACTACCTGCGCGACGCCGGCAAGACGCGGCAGGCGGTGCTTAGCGGCGACGACCACCGCGCCCGGCTGCGCGCCGAAAGCCTGGTCCGCGCCGCCGTCGATTCGGGCCTGCCCGAACCGCTGGTGCATTACATGCCCGCGCCGACGACGCACGCGCAGGGCCGCGAAGGCCTGCGCGCCTTGCAGCAATCTGGCCAGGGCATCGACGCGGTGTTCTGCAGCTCGGACATGATGGCCGCTGGCGTCCTGACCGAGGCCGCGGCGCAGGGGCTGGAGGTGCCGCGGCAACTGGCCGTGATGGGCTTTGGCGACATGGAGATCGCCGCGTCGATGTCCCCGGCCATCACGTCCGTGCACGTGGATGGGGCCGCCATCGGCGCGCAGGCGGCCGAGATGATCGGCCTGCGCGCGAACGGCCAGCGTCCCGCGCAATCGGTGGTGGAAATCGGCTTTCGCATCGTGACGCGCGACAGCGCATAAGCCTCGCCCACGGCGCTCCCTGCAACGCATTGTTGTCGCCCGGACAACACCGTGCGTCCCTGCGCGGGTCTACCGCGCCGCAAGCGCCACCTCTAGCATCTGTCCTGACCGGCCACGCACCGCGGCGCGGCGATTCCAGGAGATCCCGACATGTCCACGCCCGCCATCGCGCCCCACCGCAAATCGCAGGGAGCGCCGCATGCTGCCGCATGAATGGATCGCGCAATACGGCGTGCTGGCCGTGTTCCTGAACGTGCTGGGCGCATCGCTCGGCCTGCCGCTTCCCGTCATGCCCACGCTCATCGCCGTGGGCGCCAGCCAGGCGGCGACGGCCGGCGCAGCGGGCCACATCGCCCTGCCGCTAGCCGTCGTGCTGGCCGCCGCGGTGTTGGCAGGCGTGCTGGCG
>NZ_DIEJ01000320.1:0-12332 GCF_002418565.1 Achromobacter sp. UBA5777
CCAGCGCGCGCAACAGCGGCGGCGCCCACATCTCGGGGTTGCGCTCGGGCGCGAAGCCGTCCAGGAAAAACGCGTCCACCCGAGCGCCCAGGCGCGGCGCCAGCACCTGCGCATCGCCAAAGCCCAGCGTCAGCGTGACGGCGCCGTTATCGAATTCCAGCCGATGTAGCCCGGGCAGCAGCGCCGGCCACTGCGCAGCCAGCGCACGCGCCAACCCCGCCAGCGGCTCGGGCGCATGGCGCGCCAGCAGTGCGGCCAGGTCGTCCCGCGAAAATGGGTGCGCTTCCAACGAGACGACGTGCAACGCCGCAGGCCGTTGCGGATCGTCCCGCCACGCTTTCCAAAGCGCCAGGAAGTTCAGCCCCAGTCCAAAGCCCGTTTCGCAGACGGTGAACGAGGCGCGCCCCCGCCAGCGCTCCGGCAGTCCGTTGCCGCGCAGGAAGACGTGCTCGGCCTGGCCCAGCGCCCCGGACGGCGAGTGATAGACGTCGCCATAGACGGAACTGACCAGCCTGCCGTCGGCATCGACATCAACCTTTGCGGGAACCAGCGGAACGTAAGTCACAGACATCCAGCCCAATAGATACAAACACGATGAAGCGCGAATTATCGGGCCACCGGCCGATTCGCGTTGGATGCGCACCACGCCGCCCAATGGATTAGTCCGTTTGCCACAGGTTTGACGCATGGACGGGCTTACACTGGGCCAATGGATACCTACGATCAGCCCCAATCGCTGGCTTCGCCCATCGACCTGTGCGCCGCGATCGACGCGGCGGTTACGGCCGCCCACGCCGGCGCGGCCATCCTGCAATCCTACGCGCACCACCGCGCCGATCTCGTGATCGATCGCAAGGCCCGCAACGATCTCGTATCGCAGGCGGACCGCGAAGCGGAGGCCGCGATCATCCAGGAACTGAAGGCCCGCACGCCCAAGTTCGGCATCGTCGCCGAAGAAACGGGCGGCAAAGCGCAAGGTGCGGCCACCTGGTACATCGACCCGCTCGATGGCACCACCAACTTCCTGCACGACATCCCGCACTACGCCGTGTCCATCGCCCTGATCGCGCACGCGGGCACGACGATGGCGGCCAATGAAACCCTGGCAGTGGACACGCCGGTTATCGGCGTGGTCTATGACCCCTGCCGCGAAGAACTGTTCACCGGCGTGTACGGCGTGGGCGCATGGCTGAATGGCCGGCGGATCTCGTGCTCGCGCACGCAGACGATCGAAGACGCCGTGCTGGCCACGGGCTTTCCGTTCCGCGACTTCTCATTTGCCGCGCAGTACATGCCGATGTTGCATGACGCCATCAACCGGTCTCGCGGTGTGCGCCGCATGGGCGCCGCCGCGCTGGATCTGGCCTGGACCGCGTGCGGCCGATACGACGGCTATTGGGAAATGGGCCTGGCGCCCTGGGACGTGGCTGCGGGCACGCTGATCCTGCGCGAAGCGGGCGGCGTGTGCACCGACATGCACAAGCAGGATCCCTGGCCGATCGGCGGGCGCGTCGTGGCGGGCAACCCCGCCATCGAACGCGCGCTGCATGAAATGATTGCCCCGCATCTGGACAAGCGGGGCTGAAACGCACGCCGCAGGCAGCCAAGCGGCGGCCTGGACACCGGAGGCCGCCTTGCGCGGCCTCTGGTACTTTACGCGGACGTCTTCGCGGACGTGTTGGCCGAAGCCGAGGCCTGCGCGTCCGGCCGCAGCTCGCGGCGCAGGATCTTGCCCACGTTGCTCTTGGGCAGTTCGTCGCGGAACTCCACGAAGCGCGGGCGCTTGTAGCCCGTCAGCTTGTCCTTGCACCACTGCTGCACCTGTTCTTCGGTCAGCGCCGGGTCCTTCTTCACGACGAACACCTTGACCGCCTCGCCGGAGTGCTCATCGGGCACCCCGATCGCCGCGCACTCCAGCACGCCGGGATGCTGCGCGACCGCCGCCTCCACTTCGTTCGGATAGACCTTGAATCCGGACACCGCAATCATGTCCTTCTTGCGGTCCACGATGCGCGTGTAGCCCTGTTCGTCCATGATGCCGATGTCGCCGGTACGGAAGTAGCCGTCGGCCGTCATCGAATCGCGCGTTTCATCAGGCTTGCGCCAGTACCCCAGCATGACCTGCGGCCCGCGGATGCCGACCTCGCCGCGTTCGCCAAGCGGCACCTCGTTGCCGGCATCGTCCAGAATCGCCACATCCGTCGACGGCAACGGCAGCCCGATCGAACCGGAATACGCCGTCGCATTGGTGGGATTGACCGTTGCCACCGGCGACGTCTCGGACAGGCCGTAGCCTTCGATCAGCGGCCGCCCGGTAATCTTCAGCCAGCGTTCGGCCACCTGCTGCTGCACGGCCATCCCGCCGCCCAGCGTCAGCCGCAGGCCGGAAAAATCCAGCTTCGCAAAATCTTCGTTGTGCGCCAGCGCGTTGAATAGCGTATTGACGCCCGGAAACAGATTCACCGGCGTCTTGCGCCATGCGTTGATCAGCGACGGCTGATCGCGCGGATTGATGATGAGCACGTTGCGCATGCCTGCATGCAAGGCATACAGACCGCAGACCGTCATGGCGAACACGTGGTACAGCGGCAGCGCGCTGATGATGGTGAGCTGCTGGTCCGCCAGGTCATGCACGACCGGCTGCGCCACCGCTTCGGTCTGCAGCACGTTGGCCACCAGATTGCGGTGCGACAGCATCGCGCCCTTGGGCACACCCGTGGTGCCACCCGTGTATTGCAGCACCGCCACGTCGTCCATGGAAATGGACGGCGGATTGAAGGGCATATGTGCGCCTTCATGCAGCAGCTTGGGCAGCGCGTGCGCGCCGTCGATGTGCCACGCAGGCACGATCTTCTTGATGTACCGCGCGGCCAGGTTGACCAGCGGCGCCTTCAGGCCGCCGAGCAGGTCGCCCGGACCTGTCACGACAATGTGCTTGAGGTCGCCGCGATTGGAGACCTGCTGCAAGGTATGCGCAAAGTTTTCCAGGATGACGATGACGGACGCGCCGCTGTCCAGCAATTGGCGCTGCAATTCGTCGGCGGTGTAGAGCGGATTGACGTTCACCACGGTCATGCCCGCGCGCAGCGATCCCAGCATGCACACCAGGTACGCCGGCACGTTGGGCATCATCAGCGCCACGCGCGCGCCCTTTTCAGGGTTCAAGCTTTGCAGCCATGCCGCGAACGCGCGTGCCTGCCCGTCCAGCTGCGCATAGGTGATGTTGCTGCCCATCGCCGTGCAGGCGATGCGCGGTGCGTAACGCTTGCAGGCCCGGTCCAGCAAGTCGGTGAGCGAGGAATATTCCTCGGTGGAGATCTCCGCAGGAACGCCTTGGGGATACTGAGCAAGCCACGGACGCGTCATGGTATTTGTCTCCATTAAATTGATTTTTGAATGATGATACCCTTTGTCCGTTCCCCATATTCCGCCCGAGTTCGCTCATGAAACTCCTTGAACCCATCGTTGCCTGGCACCAGGATATTTCCAAGATCCGACGCGATATCCACGCGCATCCCGAACTGGCCTTCGAAGAGTTCCGCACCGCCGATGTGGTGGCGGCCAAGCTCGAGGAATGGGGCATCGAGATCCATCGCGGATTGGGCGGAACGGGCGTCGTCGGCATCATCCGCGGCAACCAGCCCGGCGATCGCGCCGTGGGCCTGCGCGCCGACATGGACGCGCTGCCGATGCAAGAGGTCAACACCTTCGCGCATGCCAGCCAGAACGAAGGCAAGATGCACGCCTGCGGCCACGACGGCCACACCGCCATGCTGCTGGCCGCGTCCCAATACCTGGCCGCGAACCGCGATTTCGCGGGCACGGTCTATGTGATCTTCCAGCCCGCCGAGGAAGGCGGCGGCGGCGCCAAGCGCATGATCGACGATGGCCTCTTCACGCAATTCCCCGTGGAGGCGGTGTTCGGGATGCACAACTGGCCCGGCATGAAGCCCGGCCAGTTCGGTCTGACGCCTGGCCCCATCATGGCCTCCAGCAACGAATTCTCGATCGTCATCAAGGGCAAGGGCACGCACGCCGGCATGCCTCATCTTGGCATCGACCCCGTCATGGCCGCGGTGCAGATGGCGCAATCGCTGCAGACCATCGTCACGCGCAACCGCAATCCGCTGGATGCGGCGGTGCTCAGCATCACGCAGATCCACGCGGGCAGCGCCGACAACGTCGTGCCCAACCACGCCGAACTGCGCGGCACGGTGCGCACGTTCACGCTGGACGTGCTGGACCTGATCGAACGCCGTATGGAAGAGATCGCCCGCCACACCAGCGCGGCGATGGACTGCGAAGTCGAATTCACGTTCCAGCGCAACTATCCGCCCACGATCAACCACGCCGACGAAGCCGCGTTCTGCGCCGACGTGCTGCGCGACATCGTCGGCGCGGACAACGTCAACGCCAACGTGCAGCCGACCATGGGCGCGGAAGACTTCGCCTTCATGCTGCAGGAACTTCCGGGCTGTTACGTGTGGATCGGCAACGGCACTGGCGAGCACCGCGACAGCGGCCACGGACTGGGCCCCTGCATGTTGCACAACGGCAGCTACGACTTCAACGACGATCTGCTGCCGCTGGGCGGCACCTACTGGGTGCAACTCGCGCTCAAGCGCCTGGCCAAGGCCTGAACGGCCTGACCGCGTAGTTACCCGACTTCCTGCCCGCTCTCCTGCCCGCCGACCGCCAGGCACATCGCCAGAAAGCGTTCGGCGGCGCGGGCAGCCGCATCGGCATGCGGCACCAGGATGCTCAGCGTTCGCGTCAGCGGCTTGGGCAACAGACGCAGGGCCGCCAGCGCTCCGTCTTCGTGACGCATCGACATCACGGACACGAAGCCCACGCCCAACCCCGCACGCACGGCCTGCTTCACCCCTTCCACCCCTGCCAGCTCCAGGCCCACCGACGGCGCCAGACCGCCATCGCTGAACGCCCGTTCCACCAGCCGGCGCACGCCGGAACCGGGTTCGCGCATCACCAGCGGCGACCCCGCCAAATCCCGTAGCGTCACGGCGCCCTTGCCCGCCAGGGCGTGATCCGCCCGCACGATCGCCACCACTTCGTCCTGCCGCCATGCGTGCACCGCTGTGTCGGCGGGCAGTCCGGCGGGCACATCGCCTTCGATGAACGCCAGATCCAGCGCCGGCAGGCGATCCACGATCTCGCGCGTATTGCCGTCCGACAGATGCAGGCTGACGGCCGGGAACGCGTGGCGGAAGTCCGCCACCAGGCGGGGCAGCAGGTAGCTGGCCGGCGTGGTGCTGGCGCCCAATCGCAATGCACCGGTTTCCAGCCCGCGCCAGGACTCGCGCACGGCCTGCGCCTGCCGGTACACCTGGCGCAACTGCCGCGCCTGCTCGGCCAAGCGCTCGCCGGCTTCGGTCAGCGCGATGCCGTGGCCGCTGCGGCGGTACAGCGGTTCGCCAAACCATTCCTGCAAGGCGCGCAACTGGCCAGACACCGCCGGCTGCGACAGATGCAGCGCCTGGGCGGTGCGGCTGATGTTGCCGGTATCGGCGACTGCGGCAAACGTGAGCAATTGATCCGGCGTCATGGGCGTCGATATCAGAATTTCTGATATTCAATATTTAGATTGAAGATTTTTCAAATAATACGGCCGGATCTAATATTTCGTCTAGTTATGTAGTTATGCCCAAAGGGCCAGTAATGAACACCTCCACCACGACCGCCGTCCCCCTCCCCGCCAGTCCGGCTGCCCCTGTTGCCGCAGCCCCCGCCGCCGCGGCCACGCCATGGCGCGACAAGCTCAACGGCGTGCTGTTCGTGGGCCTGATGGCCGGCGCGGTGATGCAACTGGCCGATCTGCCCTTCATCCGGCAGCTCGGTTTTTCGCCGCTGGTCGTGGGTATCGTCGTCGGCATGCTGTATGGCAACTTCCTGCGCGGCACCATGCCCGCGGACTGGGGCGTCGGCGTGAATTTCACCGCGCGCCGCCTGCTGCGCATCGCGGTCGCCTTCTACGGCCTGAACATCAGCATCCAGCAGATCGCCGCCGTCGGCATGCCGGGACTGGCCGTGTCGGTGGCGGTGGTGGTGGGCACATTGCTGATCGGCACCGTCGTCGGCCAGCGCCTGCTCGGACTGGACCGCGACACCGCCATGCTGACCGCCGCAGGCAGCGCCATCTGCGGCGCGGCCGCCGTCCTGGCGTTCGAGCCCACGCTGCGTGCCGCACCTCACAAGAGCGCGGTGGCTGTCGCGACCGTGGTGCTATTCGGCACGCTGTCGATGTTCCTGTATCCAGTCTTCTATCACGCCGGCTGGCTCAACTTCGATACGCAGGCCCTTGGCATCTACATCGGCGGCACGGTGCACGAAGTGGCGCAGGTCGTGGGCGCCGCCAGCAACATCGACCCCGCCACCACCGAGGTCGCCACCATCGTCAAGATGACCCGCGTGGCGCTGCTGGTCCCCGTGCTGCTGGTGCTGGGCATGTATCTGCGCAGCGCCGCTTCCCATGCCGGCGGCCAAGGCAAGAGCGCCAAGCTTCCCATCCCCTGGTTTGCCGTCGGATTCCTGGTGCTGGCCATCATCAATTCGCTCGACATCATTCCGGCCGATATCGTCGCGGCCATCCGCCGACTCGACGTCTTTGCCCTGACCATGGCCATGACCGCGCTGGGCATCGAAACGCGCTTCGCGCAGATCCGCAAGGCCGGCCCGCGCGTGATGGCTTTGGGCTTCATCCTTTACGTCTGGCTGTTGGCTGGCGGCTACGGGATCGTCAAGCTGGCTACCTGATGGCCGCAATGGGCCGGGCGGCGGGCGCCCACGCGCACGCCGCCGTCTCGTTTTTCCTGCATAATCGGCTGGTTCTCTAGCATTGGAGTCGGCCGCATGACCTCCAGCACCAAAACCCCGTTTACGACTCTGCCTGCCCATCGCGACGCGGTGTTGCGCGTCATGCCGATGCCGGCCGATGCGAACATCCACGGGGACGTTTTTGGCGGCTGGATCATGGCTCAGGTTGACATCGCCGGGTCCATCCCCGCCGCCCGCCGCGCCGCTGGCCGTGTCGCCACCGTGGCGGTCAATGCCTTCCAGTTCAAAGAGCCCGTGTTCGTGGGCGACCTGCTCAGCTTCTACGCCGCCATCGTCAAGACCGGCACCACGTCCATTACGGTCTCCGTCGAGGTCTACGCGGAACGCCAGCGGCTGGACGCCGAAGTCGTGAAGGTCACCGAGGCCACGCTGACGTATGTCGCCACCGACGAAGCGCGGCGCAGCCGCCCTCTTCCCACACTTTGAGCCGTAACGCATGACGCAGTCCGCCGCCGCGCAGAAACCGCCCGCGACGCCCCGCCGCCTCGATCCGGAAGACGCCCAGACCGCCCTGGCTGAAGTCCAGGAGCGCCTGCGGCGCCAGCAGCTCGTCGAAGACCTGGTTCATCGCCAGGAAGAAGGCGACGCCAAGGCGCCCCTGGTCGAAGACCTGGTGCATCGCCAGCACGAGGCCGAGCTCAAGACGCTGGTCGACAACCTGCACCCGGCCGACATCGCCTTCATCCTCGAATCGCTGCCCAAGGACGAGCGCCAGGCGATCTGGAAGCTGGTCAGCCCCGAGCACGACGCGGACGTCCTGCTCGAAGTCGAAGACTGGGTCCGTGAATCGCTGATCGAAGCGATGGACCGCCAGGATCTCGTCGCCGCGACCGAAAGCATGGACGCGGACGAGCTCGCCGACCTGGCGCCCGACCTGCCGCCCGATGTGGTGGCCGAAGTGCAGAAGGGCCTGACCGAGGAAGAGCGCGCGCAGCTGCTGGAAGCCATGGGCTATCCGGAAGACAGCGTCGGCGCCATCATGGACTTCGAGATGGTGCGCGTGCGCGAGGACGTCACGCTCGAGGTCGTGCTGCGCTACCTGCGCCGGCTGCACGAACTACCCGACCACACCGACCAGATCTTCGTCGTGGACCGGCAAGACAAGCTGCAAGGCATCCTGCCCCTGTCGCGCCTGTTGGTCAGCGAGCCCGAAACCGAAGTGCGGGCGGTCATGAATTCCGACTTCCTGACGCTGAACCCACTGGACTCCGACGCGGACGCCGCCGGCGCCTTCGAACGCTACGACCTGGTTTCCGCCCCCGTGATGGACGACCAGGGCCGGCTGATCGGCCGCGTCACCATCGCCGACGTCGTGGACGTGATGCGCGAAGACTCGCAGGAACAGGCGCTGTCGCGCGCCGGTCTGCAGGAAGAAGACATCTTTGCCCCCGTCAGCACCGCGCTGCGCAACCGCGCGCCATGGCTGCTGTTCAACCTCTGTACCGCCGCCACGGCCTCGTTCGTGGCGTCGCAGTTCGAGGGCACGGTCAGCCAAATCGTCATCCTGGCGTTCCTGATGTCGATCGTGGCCGGCATCGGCGGCAACTCGGGCAACCAGACCATGACGCTCATCATCCGTGCGCTGGCCATGGGCCGGATCACCGGGCGCAACCTCTGGCAGCTCGTCAAGCGCGAGCTGTTCGTGACCTTGCTGGTGGGTTTGTGCGGCAGCCTCGTGGCCGCCCTGTTCGCGTGGGTGATCTCGCGCTCGCTGTCCATCGCGCTGGTGATGATGGCCGCCATGATCTGCAACATGCTGGTCGGCGCCTCGGTCGGCGTGCTGGTGCCCATGGTGCGGGCGCGCTTCGGCAAGGACCCGGCAATGGGCTCGTCGGTGCTGCTCACGTTCGCCACCGATTCGCTCGGCTTCTTCATCTTCCTGGGCCTGGCCACGATCTTTCTTCTGTAGCGCTGCCGCCACATCCGTGCGCCGCATCGGATGGCCGCAGCCCGTGCTGCCCCCAGGTGACAGCCCGCTGACAGGGAAGATGACACGCGCTCCGTTACAGTAACGGAACTGTCATCTTTACCTGGGTCCTGCGATGACCGCCCGATTCCGCGCCGCGCTGCTCTGCGTACTGTTGTCCGTTTTCACCGTTTCCGCACACGCCTGCGACGGTATGCCCTCGTGGGCCCAGTCGGCGTGCAATCGCATCGACCAGATCTGGTCCGAAGGCGGCAACGACCTCTATGTCAGCGGCTGGGCCTGGCACAACCGCGCCAAGTACAGCGCCGACAAGATCGACAGCTTCCGCGAACTTGCCTGGGGCGGCGGCTACGGCCGCAGCATCTACGATGAAGACGGCGACTGGCAGGGCCTGTACGCCATGGCGTTTCTGGACTCGCACTCCAAGGTGCAGCCCATCGCCGGCTATGGCTTCCTGAAGATCGGCCAGGTCAGCGACAACTTCCGGCTCGGCGCGGGCTACACGGTGTTCCTGACCGCGCGCCACGACATCATGAGCTACGTGCCATTTCCCGGCATCCTGCCGCTGGTCAGCGCGGGCTACAAGGACGCCATGCTTTACGCGACGTACATCCCGGGCTCAAGCGGCGCGGGCAATGTGCTGTTCGTGTTCGGCCGCTGGCAGTTCTGAAACGCGTCAGAACGCGTGACCCAGCTTGCGCACCAGATCGCCCAGCCGCCAGTCGTCGATGCCATGCGCACGCAGCGCGCGCGCCGTTTCCACCACGTAGTCCAGGCACGGTCCGGAATGTCCGACCGCATTGCGCACGGACGTCAGCAGGCGGTCGTCGCAGAGATCGGCTGCGTACTCGCGGCAGGTGCGATTCAGCAGGAACACCAGTCCACGCACCGGCGCGGCCTCGGTGTGACAGGTCAGCCAGCGCGGACGGTAGGCGCCCGTGACCATCTCCCGGCGCCATAAGGCTTCAAAGACCTGCGGCACGTCGCTGGCCGCGATCTGGAAGGCGACGCCGCGGCAGCAACCGCCGCGATCCAGTCCGAACACGAGACCAGGATTGTCCGGCGACCCGCGATGGTCATGCGACCACAGGCACAGCGAACGGTGATAGCCCCGCACGGTGGCCAGGCGCCGTTCGCGCCAGGCAAACCCGGGATGCCAGATCAGGGAACCGTAGGCAAACACCCACAGGTCGTCGACGCCATTCCAGCCGGCCAGGAGGTCATCCACCGATGCTGCTTGCCGCGATTCTTGCAATCCGGCGCAGCCGGCGGGCACTGCCAACGACATAGGGTCCTCTGATATCCCAATTCACTCCAAGACTGGAGTGAGCGATATCCTACGCCGCGCCCCGCGCAAAAGCATTGCCAGATTGGGCCCGCGCAACACGCAGAAAGAAATTTGCATCCGCGGCGGCGGGGGACTCAGGAAAAAATTTGCGCGCGCCGCGGCTACACCGCGCCCAGCGGCAATTCCGTCGTGCTTTTGATGACTTCCATCGAGAAGCTGGCGCTGACGTCCAGCAAATCCACCGCGCCGATCAGCCGGCGGTAGAAGCGGTCATACGCCGCCATGTCCTCGACCACCACCTTCAGCAGGTAGTCCACGTCGCCCGCCATGCGATGGAACTCGACCACGTTGGGCAAGGCCATCACGGCATTGATCAGGCTTTGCGTCCATTTCTCGTTGTGCTGGCTGGTGCGGATGGACACGAACACCGTCAGATTCAGGCCCAGCGCGCGTGGATCCAGCAGGATGGCGTTGCGCGCGATGACGCCGTCGTCCTTCAGCTTCTGGATCCGGCGCCAGCACGGCGTCACGGAAAGGTTTACCTGCTCGGCCACTTCCGCAACCGAGCAGGTGGCGTCCTTCTGCAGCAGCGCGAGTATCTTCAGGTCCGTCTGGTCCATGGGATGTCTTGACGCCATCAATAGGTCCCGGGGTAGCCGCCCCCGTCGATCAGCAGGCTCTGCCCCGTCATGTAACCCGAATGCGCCGAGCAGACATACGCGCACAGCGCGCCCAGTTCCTCGGGCTGGCCATACCGGCCGGCGGGATTGCTGCGCGCCCGCTCGTCCCACAGCTGCTCGAACGTCTTGCCGCCCTGCTCCACCATGCCCTGGATGTGCCGGGTCTGCGCATCGGTGGCGAAGGCGCCCGGCAGCAGATTGTTGATGGTGACGTTGTGCCGGACCGTCTGGCGCGCCAAGCCGCCCACGAAGCCGATCAGGCCGGAACGCGCGCCGTTGGACAGCCCCAGCTCGGCATGCGGCGCCTTCACGCTGCGCGACACGATATTGACGATACGGCCGAACCGGCGTTCGACCATGCCGTCCACCACGCGGCGGATCATGTCGATCGGTCCCAGCATCATGGCGTCAAGCGCGGCGATCCAGTCGTCACGCGACCAGTCGCGGAAGTCGCCCGGCAGCGGGCCGTCGGCGTTGTTGATGAGGATGTCGGGATGCGGACAGGCGGCGATTGCCGCGTCGCGCCCCTCTGGAAGCGTCAGGTCGGCCGACACCCAGCCCACGCCGATGCCGGTTTCGCGCGATATGTCGGCGGCGGCCTGCTCGAGCGTCTGCGGGTTGCGCGCCGCGATGGTCACGGCCACGCCCTCGCGCGCAAGCTGCAGGGCGCAGGCGCGCCCCATGCCGCGGCTGCCGCCAAACACCAATGCCTTTCTGCCGCTGATCCCCAGGTCCATGCCTGCCCTCTCTGCTGTCGCGTTGACGGCGCCGGACCTCCGCGGCCCGCCGCTCCGAAGCGGTCCAGTATAGGAGCGCGCCCGCCAGCAGGGAATTTTTTTCTAATCGGACCGGCCAAGAAAAATGGGGCCCCGCGAGGGGCCCCATCGGCAATGCAGCGCGCTGCGCTTACCGCATCAGCCCATCCATTGGCTCACGGGCGCCGCGGTATCCTGCAGCGGCTGCGCGATCACGTCGATCAGCGCGGGACCGTCGTGCTCCATGGCGGCCTTGATCGCGGCGTCCAGCTTGGACGGGTCCTCTACACGCCACGCCTTCACGCCATAGGCCTCGGCGATACGCGCATGGTCGGTGCGGTTGAAGTCCACGCTGTAGTAGCGCTTGTCGTAACCGGCCTTCTGGCTGGCCTTGATCCAGCCGTAGACCGAGTTCGAGAACACCACCATCAGCAGCGGCGCCTTGTGGCGCACGATGGTTTCCAATTCACCCACCGTGAAGCCAAAGCTGCCGTCGCCCATCACCGACACGCACTTCGATTGCGGACGGCCGACCCAGGCGCCCAGCGCCGCCGACATCGAAAAGCCCAACGCGCCGTGGGCGCGGTTGGTGATGAAGTGGCGGCCGGGACGCGAGACGTCGTAATAGGCTGAGAAGTACGGGCACGGCGTGCCGGGGTCCGCGCAGACCACCGCGTCGTCGGGCAGCAGGCGGTTCAGTGATTGCACCACGCGCTCGGGGCGGATCGGCGCATCCAGGCTGGCGGCCAGCGGCTCAAGCTGCGCGCGGCGCGCTTCCTTGGCGCGCCCGGCCAGCACCGCGCCGTCGGTCGCATCGGGCGGCCGGGGCT